>SLKW01000476.1 GCA_007134405.1 Paracoccaceae bacterium | reverse complement strand
TTCCGCCACCACCTTCCGCAACACCATCTTCGACGCCTACAAGGCCAACCGCCCCGAACCGCCCGAGGATCTGCGCCCGCAATTCCCCCTGACGCGCGACGCGACGCGCGCCTTCAACATCCCCTGCCTCGAGATCGAGGGGTTCGAGGCCGACGACATCATCGCCACGCTCGCCCGGCAGGCGGTGGCGCGCGGCGGGCGGGCGACGATCATCTCGTCCGACAAGGATCTGATGCAGCTCGTCGGTGACGGCATCGTGATGCGCGACCCGATGAAAGACCGCCTGATCGACCGCGACGGGGTAATCGAGAAGTTCGGCGTCCCGCCCGAAAAGGTGGTCGACGTCCAGGCGCTGGCCGGCGACAGCGTCGACAACATCCCCGGCGCGCCGGGGATCGGCGTGAAGACCGCCGCGCTCCTGATCAACGAATACGGCGATCTGGAAACGCTGCTCGCCCGCGCCGGGGAAATCAGGCAGCCGAAGCGCCGCCAGACCCTGATCGACCATGCCGAGCAGATCCGCATCTCGCGCCAACTGGTCGAGCTGGACGCCGCGACGCCGCTGGACGTGACGCTCGACGATCTGGCCATCCGCAAGCCCGAGCCCGACGCGCTGCTGGGCTTTCTGGCGCAGATGGAATTCCGCACCCTCTCGCGCCGGGTGGCCGAGAAGCTGGGCGCCGAACCGCCGGTCATCGCCGAGACCCCGCCCGCCGCCCCGACGCCCGAGGCCGAGCCCGCCGCGCAGAGCTTCGATCCCGCGACCTACGTCTGCATCCGCGATCCGGAAACCCTGGCCTCCTGGATCGCGCGCATCCGCGCGCAGGGCTACCTCGCCTTCGACACCGAGACGACCGCGCTGGATGAAATGCGCGCGGATCTCGTCGGCGTCTCGCTGGCGCTCGCGCCGGGCGCGGCGGCCTATATCCCGCTGGGCCACCGCGACGGGTCGGGCGATCTCTTTGGCTCGGATGCGCTGGCCGCCGGCCAGATCGGGCTCGAGGAGGCGCTCACGGCGCTCAAACCCGTCTTCGAGGACGACGCGATCCTGAAGATCGGGCAGAACGTGAAATACGACGCCAAGGTGCTCGCCCGCTACGGCATCACGGTGGCGCCCTTCGACGACACGATGCTCATGTCCTACGCGCTCCACGCGGGCTTGCACAATCACGGCATGGACACGCTGAGCGAGCAGTATCTCGGCCATATCCCCATTCCGATCAAGACCCTGATCGGCTCGGGAAAGGCGATGAAGACCTTCGACCGCGTGCCCATCGACGACGCCGCCCGCTACGCCGCCGAGGATGCCGATGTCACGCTCCGCCTCTGGCAGGCCTTCCGGCCGCGCCTGCACCGGGCGCGGGTGACCACGGTCTACGAGACGCTGGAACGCCCGCTGGTGCCGGTCCTCGCGGCGATGGAGCGTTCGGGCGTTTTGGTCGACCGCGAGACGCTGTCGCGCATGTCGAACGCCTTCGCCCAGAAAATGGCGCAGCTCGAGGACGAGATCCACGATCTGGCGGGCGAGAAGTTCAACGTGGGTTCCCCCAAGCAGCTGGGCGAGATCCTCTTCGACAAGATGGCGCTGCCCGGCGGCAACAAGGGCAAGACCGGCGCCTGGTCCACCCCCGCCGACGTGCTCGAGGATCTGGCGACCGAGCACGACCTGCCCGCCCGCGTCCTCGACTGGCGGCAGATCGCCAAGCTGAAATCGACCTATACCGACGCCCTGCAGGACCATATCCACCCCGAAACGGGGCGCGTGCACACCTCCTACGTGCAGACGGGGGCGAATACCGGCCGCCTCGCCTCGACCGATCCGAACCTGCAGAACATCCCGATCCGCACCGAAGAGGGCCGCCGCATCCGCGAGGCCTTCGTGGCCGGCCCCGGCATGCGGCTGGTCAGCCTCGACTACAGCCAGATCGAACTGCGGATCCTCGCCCATATCGCCGACATCCCGGCGCTGAAACAGGCCTTCGCCGACGGGCTCGACATCCACGCGATGACCGCCTCGCAGATGTTCGGCGTCCCCCTCGACCAGATGACGCCGGAAATCCGCCGCCGCGCCAAGGCGATCAATTTCGGCGTGATCTACGGCATCTCGGGCTTCGGCCTGGCGCGCAACCTGCGCATCCCGCGCGCCGAGGCGCAGCAATTCATCGACACCTATTTCGAACGCTTCCCCGGCATCCGCGCCTATATGGACGCGACCGTGAAATTCGCCAAGGAGCACAAGTTCGTCCAGACCCTCTTCGGCCGCAAGATCCACACGCCCGAGATCAGCGCCAAGGGGCCGGGCGCGGGCTTCGCGCGGCGCGGCGCCATCAACGCCCCCATCCAGGGCACGGCGGCCGACATCATCCGCCGCGCCATGATCCGCATCCCGGCGGCGATCGACGGCCTGCCCGCGACGATGCTTCTGCAGGTGCATGACGAGCTGGTCTTCGAGGTGGCGGAAGACGCCGTCGACGACGTCATCGCCCGCGTGCGCGCGGTGATGGAGGGCGCGGCCGCCCCGGCGGTCCATCTCGACGTGCCGCTCGTCGTCGATGCCGGCACCGGCGCGCACTGGGCCGAGGCGCACTGAACCCCATCCGGCCTGACGGAACCGCCCCCGCCCTGCGGCGTTTGCGCAGGTAGGCGGAGAACAAAGGCGGAAGACGGAGCCCCATGTCCTGGATCGCGGAGAACAGCAACGTGCTGCATGTCCTTGTGGCCGTGGTGAACGCCGGGATCTGGCTTCTCTATCTGCACCTTTTCCTCAGAAGCTACCGCCGCCAGCAGGAATCCGTCATCCTGATCCATCGCGGCGCCAGCGAGGGTGACAGCGCCCGCTGCATCGTCTCGAACATGGGCAGCGAGCCGATCTACGTGCTTTCGGTCCTCGCCGAACTGACCATCGATGGCGAGGAATGCGCGGCCGATGTCACCGACCGCGAGGAACTCGACTTCGACTCGCTCGACGACCCGCTGCGGCGCACGACGCAAGGCCCGCTGAAAAGCGGCGAGTACCTCGACATCGGCAGCTTTCGGGAAATGGTCACCCGGAACCTGCGGCGCGTGGCGCCCGACAAGACCCCCGAAAGCGTCGAGCGCATCAAGCTCACCGTCATCGCCGCGTCGAGCCACGCCAACGCGCTGGTCGGCGCCACGCGCGAATTCATCCGCCAGAAGGGCGAGGCCGGCTACAGCGTTGTCCCGACCTCGCTGGTCGCGCAGCAATTGAACAAGCGCGCCGACCGCCACCGGATCGAGGCAATGATGCGCCAGGAACTCGCCGCCTGACCCCGCGCGAACGCCTTGCTTTCGCCCGCCGCCTGCACAAGGATGATCGGGGCGAGGAGGGGGTAAGATGTCGGATCTGTCAGGGTTCACGCAGGCGATGATCGACACCGGCGAGGTGCGGCTCTCGGTGCACCGGGCCGGGCAGGGGGCGCCCCTGATCCTGCTCCACGGCTTCCCGCAGAACCACCGCTGCTGGGAAAAGGTCGCCCCCGCCTTCGCCGAGCATTTCCACGTCATCGTCCCCGACCTGCGCGGCTATGGCGAAAGCGACGCGCCGCCCGACGATGCCGGCCACCGCGCCTATTCCAAGCGCCGCATGGCCGAGGACATCACCGGGCTGATGGGCGCGTTGGGGATCGAACGCGCGCATGTCCTCGGCCATGACCGGGGCGCGCGGGTGGCCTACCGGCTGGCGCTCGATCACCCCGAACGGGTGGCGCGGCTGGGCATCATCGAGGTGCTGCCGACGGTCGAATACTGGGACGCCTTCGCCGCGCTGGCGGTCCCGCTCTATCACTGGACCTTCCTCGCCCAGCCCGCGCCC
>SLKW01000437.1 GCA_007134405.1 Paracoccaceae bacterium | reverse complement strand
GCTGCACCTACAAGTACCTCAATTCCGGCCCCGGCGGGCCGGCCTTCATCTATGTCGCGCCGCGCCATGCCGAGCGCGCGGTGCCGGCGCTGTCGGGCTGGCTGGGCCACGAGGCGCCCTTTGCCTTCGACCTGGATTACCGGCCCGGCCGGGGGATCGAACGGATGCGGGTGGGCACGCCGCCGGTGCTGCAGCTGGCGGCGCTGGATGCCGCGCTCGATGTCTGGGACGCGGTCGAGATCGCCGATCTGCGCGCCCGCTCGCTGGAGCTGACCGACGCCTTCATCGAAGGCGTCGAGGCCGCCTGCCCCGAGCTGGAGCTTGCCACGCCGCGCGAGCACGCGATGCGCGGCAGTCAGGTGAGCTTTCGCCATCCCGAGGGCTACGCGATCATGCAGGCGCTGATCGCCTGCGGCGTGATCGGCGATTTCCGCGCCCCCGACATCCTGCGCTTCGGCTTCACGCCGCTGTTCATCGGGATGGCGGAGGTCCAGACGGCCGTCGCGGTGCTGGCCGAGGTGATGGCGACCCGCGCCTGGGACCGCGCCGAATACCGCAAGCGGGCGCGGGTGACGTGAGCCCCCGGCGTAGTTCGGGCAGGATGATGCCCGGGGGCGTGCCGCCGCTCTGCCGGCCGGCGGGCTGGGTGGCGCTGTGGCGGCGGCTGGCGCAGGCGGGAACGCGCGACGCGCGCTGAGGGCGCTTCGCCCTGCCCCCTCAGCCCAATGGAGTGTCGCATGACCGAAAAACCCTATGACCCCGCCAGCGAAGGCGCCCGGATGCAGTTCGACGGGCGCATGTCCTATACCGATTACCTCGGCCTCGACCGGATCCTGACGGCGCAGCATCCGCTGAGTTCGGCGCATGACGAGATGCTGTTCATCATCCAGCACCAGACGTCGGAGCTGTGGATGCGGCTGGCGCTGCACGAGATCGGGGCGGCGCGCGAGCTGCTGGCGAAGGGCGAGATGCGCCCGGCCTTCAAGATGCTGACCCGCGTGGCGCGCATCTTCGAGCAATTGAACAGCGCCTGGGACGTGCTGCGCACGATGACGCCCAGCGAATACACCCGGTTTCGCGACGCGCTGGGCGAATCGTCGGGCTTTCAGTCGTGGCAGTACCGGCTGATCGAATACGCGGTGGGCAACCGGAACCTGGCCATGGCGCGCCCGCATGCGCATCGCGCGGACCTGAACGCGGCGCTGGAGGCCGAGCTTGCGCGCCCCTCGCTTTACGATGTGGCGATCGGCTGCCTGGCGCGCGCGGGGTTCGACATCCCGGCCGAGGTGACCGGGCGCGACCTGCGCGGCGCCTGGCGCCCGCACGCGGCGGTCGAGGCGGCCTGGCGCGCCGTCTATGCGGCGCCCGAGGCGCATTGGGAGCTTTACGAACTGGCCGAGAAGCTGGTGGATTTCGAGGATTACTTCCGCCGCTGGCGGTTCAACCACGTGACCACGGTCGAGCGCATCATCGGCTTCAAGCGCGGCACCGGCGGCACGGCGGGCGTGCAGTACCTGCGGCGGATGCTGGAGGTCGAGTTGTTCCCCGAACTCTGGCATCTGCGCACGAGCCTCTGACGCCGTTTCCGGAACGTTCACGCATATTGAATGTTATAAACCGTGTTGAATCATACGGAGTCGCACATGCTGACCTATTCCCGGCGGTGGTTTCTGGGCGCGAGTGGCGCGCTCGTCTTGTCAGGCTGCATGATGATGCAACCCGAACCGCCCGAGATCGCCTCGCTCGACTATGCCGCACGGCAGGACGGGCCGCACCGGATCCCGGCCATCGACATCGACGAGATCCCCGAATGGCTGCGCCGCCAGGTCGTGCCCTACGAGACCGAGGAGCCGCCGGGCACGATCGTCATCCATGCCGACCAGGCGCTGCTGCACCTGGTGCTGGAGGACGGCTATGCGCTGCGCTACGGGATCAGCGTGGGCCAGGAAGGGCTGGGCTGGACCGGCGAGGCCGAGATCTACCGCACCGCGCGCTGGCCGACCTGGACGCCGACGCCGGCGATGATCGAGCGCAACCCCGACGCCTACGAGGAATTCGCCGACGGCAAGGAGGGCGGGCCGCGCAACCCGCTGGGGGCGCGGGCGCTTTACCTGCGCACGCTGGCGACCGGGCAAGACGAGGGGATCCGCATCCACGGCACGCCGGAATGGCGCTCGATCGGGCGGCGCGCCTCGCAGGGGTGTTTCCGGATGCTGCAGCACGACGTGATCGACCTTTACGGGCGCGTGGGGACCGGGACGCGGGTCGTCGTCATCTGAGGCCCGGGCTGGAAGCGCCCGGGCGCGCCGCTAGATTTTCGGCTGCGGCGGGGGTTATCCTGCACCCCGGATGACAGGAGGCACGATCATGTCCGACACCCTGACCGTGAACGGCGCGACGGTCAGCGTGGACTCGCCGGGCGAGACGCCCCTGCTGTGGGTGCTGCGCGACGAGTTGAACCTGACCGGCACGAAGTATGGCTGCGGCACGGCGGCCTGCGGCGCCTGCACGGTCCATGTGGATGGCGAGCCGGTCCTGTCCTGCCAGCTGGCGCTGGCCGATGTCCGGGGCGACGTGACCACCATCGAGGGGCTGGGCCGCCCGGCGGCGCTGCATGCCGTGCAGGAGGCCTGGATCCGCCACCAGGTGGCGCAATGCGGCTACTGCCAGTCCGGCCAGATCATGCAGGCCGCGGCGCTTCTGGCCGGGAACCCCGCGCCGAGCGACGCCGAGATCGACGACTGGATGGCGGGAATCCTCTGCCGCTGCGGCACGTACAATCGCATTCGCGCCGCGATCCACCAGGCGGCCGACGCGCTGCGGGGGTCCTGAGCGGTGGCGCGCGGCGGCCGGATCGCGCGGCGCGGCTTCCTGATCGGTTCGGCCGCGGTGGCGGGCGGCGTGGCGTTCGGCGTATGGCATCTGAGCCGGCCGCCCGAGAACCCGCTTCGTGCGCGCGCCGGCACCAGCCTCAATCCTTTCCTGATCATCGACAGCGCCGGCGTGACCCTGGTGTCGGGCCGGTCCGAGATGGGACAGGGCGTGCACACGACGCTGGCCGCGCTTCTGGCCGAAGAGCTGGATCTGCCCTGGGCGTCGGTGCGCATCATTCACGGCCCGGCCTCGGCGGCCTATCACAACGCGGCGCTGGCAGAGATGGCCCTGCCGGTCGCGGATTACGGCGAGTCCGCCCTTCGTGACCGGGCGGCGGGCGCCCTGGGCGCGATCAGCCAGGTCTTCGCGGTCCAGATCACCGGCGGATCGACCTCGATCCGCGACGGGTTCGAGACCCTGCGGCGGGCGGGCGCAAGCGCGCGGGAGGCCCTGAAGATGGCCGCCGCAGAGCGGATGGGCGTGCCGGTCGAGACGCTGCGGACCGAGGACGGCGCGGTCGTCGGGCGCGACGGGCGGCGGCTCGATTACACGGCGCTGGCCGAGGCCGCCGCGGCGATCCCGGCGCCACAGGTAGCGCCCCGCCCGGCCGCGGACTGGCGCCTTCTCGGCCGGTCGCTGCCGCGCACGGATATGGTCGCCAAGGCGACCGGCACGGCGACCTTCGGGATCGACATCCGTCTGCCGGGAATGAAATTCGCCACCGTCCGGATGAACCCGCGGCTGGGCGGCGCGATGAACGGGTTCGATCCGGCCCCGGCCCTGGCTATGCCCGGCGTCGAACGGGTGATCGACCTGGGCACCGGCATCGCGGTCGTGGCGCGGAATACCTGGGCGGCGATGCGCGCCGCCGAGGCGGTCGAAATCGACTGGGGCCCGGCGCCCTATCCCGAGACGACCGAGGCGATCTTCGCGCGCATCGCCGAGGCCTTCGCGGGGCGGCGCAATTCGCGGCTGCGCAACGACGGCAACGCCGCGCGCGCGCTTTCCGACGCGGCCGACGTGATCGAGGCGGAGTATCGCCTGCCGTTCCTTGCCCATGCGACACCCGAGCCGATGACGGCGACCGCGCGGTACACGGGCGACGCGCTGGAATTGTGGAGCCCGAGCCAGGCGCCGCTGGTGCAGGCGCGCGGCGCGGCCGCGGCGGTCGGGCTCGATCCGGCGCAGGTGACGGTCCACACGCCCTTTCTGGGCGGCGGCTTCGGCAGGCGGCTGGAATCCGACTTCTCGACCCTCGCCGCGCGCGTCGCCCGGCAGATGCCGGGCACGCCGGTGCAGGTCACCTGGTCGCGCGCCGAGGATCTGACGCATGACTTCTACCGCCCCGGCATGATCGCGCGGATGCGCGGCGCCGTGCAGGGTGGCAGCGCGGTGGCGCTGGAAGCCAAGATCGCCGCCCCTTCGGTCGCGCATCAGGCGGTGTCTCGACTGACCGGCGTGCGCGCCGTCGGCCCCGACAAGGGCGCCGTCGAGGGCGCGTTCGACCAGCCCTATGCGATCCCGAATTACCGGGTCGAGGGGTATCTGGCGGATCTGGACATCCCTCTGGGGTTCTGGCGGTCGGTCGGCTACAGCCATAACGGCTTCATCCACGAAAGCTTCATCGACGAGCTGGCCCATGCCGCCGGGCGCGACCCGCTGGACTTCCGGCTGGACCTGATCCGGCCGGAATCCGCCATCGCGGCGAACGTGCTCGACCAAGTGGCGCGGATGTCCGACTGGCGTGGCGCGCGGCCGGCGGGAACCGGGCGCGGCGTCGCCTTCTGCTGGTCCTACGGGACGCCGGTCGCGCAGGCGATCGAGGTCGAGGACGACGGCGGGCGCATCCGCATCGCGCGCGCCTGGATCGCCTGCGATCTGGGCCGCGCGCTCGACCCCGGGATCGTGCAGGCGCAGATGGAATCGGGGCTGATCTTCGGGCTGTCCGCGGCGGTCCTGGGCGAGATCACCTTCGCGGGTGGCGAGGTGCAGGAGCGGGATCTGTCGCAATACGAGGGGCTGCGCATCGCGGCCGTCCCGCGCATCGAGACGCGCATCCTTCAGGTGCAGGATCGGCTGGGCGGGGCCGGCGAGCCGGGTACGCCCCCTGCCGCCCCGGCGCTTGCCAATGCGATCTTCGACCTGACCGGGCGGCGCCTGCGGACGCTGCCGCTGTCGCGGGAAATCGACTTCGTGCTCTGACGGGCGGCGGCATCCGGACGCGCGTCGGAAAGCCCGTTGCCCTGGCGCCGGGGTGTTTCTTGACGGATCACCGTACGCACGATACACTTTTTAGTTGAATTTGTCTGGCCGGATGGCGCGCCGTCGAACCGCGTCGTCGCCGATCAATGCGCTGGCCAAGGCGCTGACGCGAAACGCGAATGGGGCTACGATCGAACCAAGGCAAGGAAGCCGATGGCCGAAGGTACCGAAGCCCGCGCCGGATCACCGCTTCGTCCCGCCGCAGATCGCGGGCGAAGCGGTAACGCGATCTCCGGTGGGTCATGACTGAGCGCACCGACCTGTCGCGCCTGCGCGAGGAAATGACATTGCTGCGCCAGCGGCAAAGCCGGATGCGCGCCGACTTCGAGGCCCTGCAGACGGAACGCAAGCGCTATGCCGCGCTTTTCGATGACTTGCCGCTGCCGGCGCTGGCGCTCGATCACCGGGGGCGCATCATGCTGGCCAATCCCGCCGCCAGCCGATGCTGGAACGAGACGGCGGAGGCCGGGCTTGCCGGGCAGAGCGTCTTCGCGCTTTTTGCCGGACGCGGGCGCGTGGCACTTTTCGAAACCTTGCGCGAACTCGGGTCGGGGCGGCACCTGACCGGGCCTCAGGTGGTGCGCGATCTGGCGCTTCGGCATCCCGACGGCAGCCAGGTGCCGGCCGAGGCGCATGTGTCCGAACTGCAGGCCGGGGCGGTTCCGGGGGCGGGGCTGCAACTGGTCATGGTCGAACGTCCCGACCTGACCAGCCTGGCGCGCGAGCGTTCGCTCTATCGCGCGCTGATCGATTCCTCGGACGCGATGATCTTCGCCTTCGACCTGGAGGGGCGCTGCCTTCTGGCCAATTCCGCCATCGCGCAGGAACTGGGCACCAGCCGCGATGCGCTGACCGCCGGAAAGCTGCCCGACGAGACCGAGGCCGCGCATGTCTTCGGCGCCCGGGGCAGCGACCGCGAGGTCCTGACATCGGGCCAGGCGCGCGCCTTCTACGCCAGCCAGACCGGCGACCGGCGGCGCAGCTTTCGCATCGACAAGTTCCCCCTGCGCGACGACGACGGGACCGTGTTCGGCATCGGCGGCATCACCTCGGACCTGTCGGACCGGATGGAATGGCAAGCCGCCCTGCGCGCCGCGGTCGACCGGGCCGAGCGCCTGACCTATTACGACCCGTTGACCCACCTGCCGAACCGCGCCTATCTGCGCAAGGTGATGAACAGCCTGGCGCGGCAAGCGCCGATCCAGCCGTTCTCGCTCATGCTCCTCGATGTGACGGATCTCAAGCTCATCAACGATGCCCATGGCCACACGGTGGGCGACACCTTCCTGCAGGGCATCGCGGCGCGGCTGGAGGAGATGATCGATCGCGGCGGCTTCACCGCGCGGCTGGGCGGCGGGGAGTTCGCCATCATCCTGCCCGGCCCCGCGGATGCCGCAAAGATGGACCAGGCCGAGCGGCTGCGCGCCGCGATCTGCGAACCCGTCGAGCTGACCGCCGGCGCGCTGCGCAGCGACTGCGCCCTCGGGGTGGCAAGCTTCCCGCAGGACGGCGCGACCGCCGACGCCCTGATCCGCGCCGCCGGTGTGGCGCTGTTTCGGGCCAAGTCGCGGGGCCGGGGCACGATCGCCCGGTTCGAGCCGGAGCTCCTGCGGATCGTGGACCGCCGCAGCCGGCTGACGGATGGGCTGCACCGCGTGCTGGAGGTCAGCGGCTTCAAGCTTGCCTTCCAGCCGAAATTCATGCTCCACGGCACGGCACGGACGGTCGCCGGCGCCGAGGCGCTGCTGCGCTGGTCCGATCCGGAACTCGGCGTCATCGGGCCCGACGAGTTCATCGAACTGGCCGAACGCATCGGCCTCGTCCCCGAGGTCGACCGGGCGATGGTCGCGATGGTCTTCGACCAGCTTGCGCGCTGGCAGCGCGCCGGACGCCGCCTGCACATGGCGATCAACGTCTCGACGCTGTCCCTGGCCAGCAGCGGGTTCGCCGATCACATCGTCGACCAGCTGCGCGCGCACAAGCTCGATGCCGGGCAGATCCTGTTCGAGATCACCGAAACCGCGCTGATGGAAATTGGCGGCGGCGCGCAGGACGGGATCGCGGCGCTGCGCGAGGCGGGCTTCGAGTTCTCGATCGACGATTTCGGCACCGGCTATTCCTCGTTGCGCTACCTGCAGGAACTGCCCCTGCGCGAGGTCAAGATCGACCGAAGCTTCGTGGCCGGCATCGGCACCGATACGCGGCGCGACGAACAGCTGGTGGCGGGCATCCTCAGCCTCGCCCGCAGCTTCGGGCTGCGCAGCGTCGCCGAGGGGGTCGAAACCCGGGCCCAGTACGACTGGTTGCGCCTGGCCGGATGTGACCAGGCGCAGGGCTTCTTCCTGTCGCATCCGCTCGAGCCGGCGGCGTTCGAGGCGCGCTACCTCAGCCCCGCGGCCTGACGCCCGCCGCGAAGATCCGCGCAACCCTACGGGTCAGTTCCGCGACCGCAGCAGCCGCTGCAGCCCGCGCCCGATCTCTTCCTCCAGCCGCTCGCGCGCGCCTTCGCGCAGGGCCTCGCTGCCCGACTGGCCCTCGGCGCGCTCGATCCCCAGCCGGCGTTCCAGTTCGTCGCGCGCGCGCTCCTCCAGCCGGGCGCGTTCCTCGCGCAGGCGCTGCTCGGCCAGGCCCTCCAGGTCCAGCCGGTAGCGCGGCTCGGCCCAGGGGCCGGTGATGTGCAGCGGGACGCGAAGCTGGCGGTCGGTCTCGGGCCCCAGCGAGGTACTCGGGATCAGCCGGTAATCGATGGTCCGCGCGCCCAGATCGACCGTGCCGCGGCCGTCGACGGTGATCGCCCGCACCTCCATCTTCAGGTCGTCGCTGCGCAGCACGCCGCGCTCGATGCTGAAGCTGCCGTTCAGCCGGTCGTAGATCGTCGCGTTTTCATCGCCGATATACGCCATGTCGAGGTTGCGCAGCATGCCGACCAGATCCAGCCCGATGATCTCGCCCTCGCCCAGGTCCACCTGCCCCTCGCCCGACAGGCTGCGCATGATCGCGTCCATCGACTGCCCCACGCCGAGAAAGCGCAACCGCGCATCGCCCGTCCCCGCCAGCCGTTCGACCCCCACCACCGCCTGCAAGAGCGGCTCCAGCGCCATCCCCTCGGCGCGCAGGTCGCCGCCCACCGACAGGCCCGCGCGGTTGTTGAGCACGAATTCCCCGCTCAGGCGCCCGTCATGCATCCGCGCCTCGCGCAGATCGAAGACGGCGCGCGCGCGGTCGAGGGTCAGCTCCATGCGCAGCGGCGCGATCTGCCCGAAATCCGTTTCCACCGCCTCGGCGCGCAAGCTCAACGCCGCGTCGAGCACGCCAAGCGCGGAGGCGTCGATCGGCGTCGTCGACCAGCCATCCGCCGCCGCCCCGCCGCCACCCGCCCCGGTCGCGGTCAGGTCCAGCGTCTCGGTCGTGATCGTGCCGGTCAGCCGCGGGCGCGGATCGCCGGGCGCCAGGTCCAGCGCCGCGGTCAGCCGGTTCGGCCCCAACCGCGCCACGGCATCGCGCAGATGCACGCTGCCTGCCGGGGCAAGCGTCAGCTGACCCGTCAGCGACAGGGGGCGCAACTCGGGCGGCACGGGCTCCTCGGCGCCCTGCCCCGCCAGCGCCAGAAACGGCGCCAGCCCCTCGCCCTCAAGCTCCACCCGCCCCTCGGCCGCGGCGGGGTCGATCCCGGCGCGCCCGTCAAAGCGCAGGCGGCTGTCGCCCGCCCGCAGGGCCACGGTCAGCGGCGCGATCTCGCCGTCGAAAAAGCGCTGCACCGACACCACCCGCGCCTCGGCGGTGAAGCGCTGGCCGCCCGTCCGGCCCGAGGCGACGATCTCGCCCGGCCCCGCCATGTCCGGCAGGCGAAGTTCCAGATCCACCGCCTCGACCAGCAGGTCGATATCGGCGCCATGGTCGCGGATGCGCAGCGTGCCGTTGATGACCTGCGCCAGGTCCAGCGCCAACGCGCGCCCCGCGCTAGTATCCCCGCCGCCATCCCCGTTCCCGCCGCCCTCCCCGTTCCCCCCGTTCCCGTTGTCCCGGCCCGCGCCCTCGGTGGCGAACTCCCAGTTACCGCGTCCATCCGCATCGCGTTCCAGCAGGATCTGCGGCGCGACCGCCTCCAGCCGCCGAATCACGATATCGCCCGCCATCAGCGCGCGCAGATCAAGCCCCAGATCGACCGCCTGCGCCGTGAACATCGGGCCGGCATCCGACCAGGGCGCGTTGGCCAGGCGCACCTCCTCGATCCGCGCGCCGATCAGCGGCCAGACGGAGGGGCGCACCGACCCGTCGATGGTCAGCGCCCGGCCGGTGGTGGCCTCGAACCGGTCGGTGGCGATGGCCGCGATGCGCTCCGCCGGGATAAGGAAGAACGCCGCAACAAACAGTACGACCAGCACCGCGAGCGCGCCCAGCAGCCTGACAATCCAGCGCATCGCATCTCCTGTCCCGGCGCCGCGTTCAACCCACCATAGCAAAGGCCCAGCGCCTCACAAGCGACGCGCGTTCACGGCGCAGAGAGCGGCCGGCCCAAGCGCGGGCTTGCGCTTCGCGCGCCCCTGCGCCAGCCTGTCCGCGACCCAAAGGGAGGCTGCGCCATGACCCGCCCGCTCTCCGACCGGCTGACGGTGACCGTGACCGGTGGCATCGCCGAAGTCGCGCTCAACCGGCCCGACAAGCTGAACGCGATGGACGAGGCGATGTTCGACGCGCTGTCGCAGGCCGGGCGCGACCTGGCGGCGCAGAAGGGGTTGCGGGCGGTCATCCTGCACGGCATCGGGCGCGGTTTCTGCGCCGGGATCGACACGGCGCTCCTGATGGAATTCGCCGGCCGGGTCGATACGCTGCGCGAGGCGATCCTGACGCCGCTACCGGACGCGGCGGCGAATCGCTTCCAGCACCCCTGCACCGTCTGGGCCGACCTGCCGGTGCCGGTCATCGCCGCGCTGCACGGCCCGGTCTACGGCGCCGGGCTGCAGTTGGCGCTCGGCGCGGACATCCGCCTTGCCGCGCCCGACGCCGCCCTGTCGATCATGGAGGCGAAATGGGGCCTGATCCCCGACATGGGGATCACGCGTCTGCTGCCGCCGCTGATGCGCGCCGACCAGGCGCTGGAACTGATGCTGACCGCCCGCGTGCTCGCCGCGACCGAGGCCGCCGCGCTGGGCCTGCTCACCCGCATCGCCGAGGATCCGCTCGACGCGGCGCGCACGCTCGCGCGCGTGATTGCCGGGCGCAATCCGGCGGCGGCGCGCGGCGTGAAGGCGCTGGTGCGCGCCGCTTGGCCGGGGGACGACACACAGCTGAACCTCGAGGCAGAGCTTCAGGCGGCGATCATCGGTACGCCCCACCAGATGGAAGCCGCGACCGCCAGCCTGCAGAACCGCCCCCCGCGCTTCGGCTGACCGGCGCCCTGGCGACGGCCCGCGCGCCCCGCTCTGCCAGCGCACTGCCATACGTTTGCCATACGTCTGCCATACGTTTGCCATACGCTTGCCACCCGCTTGCCACCCAACCTCCGCGCGCCCTCGGACACGGCTTGCCAAGGGACCGGCGCGTCATGCATCATCCCGTCGTCGCCCCCGGGGAAGGCCCATGGTCCGCCGCTATCATCCCGTTCTCGTTGCCCTGCACTGGCTGCTCGCCTTCTGCCTGATCGGGCTTCTGATCGCCGGGACGACCCTGCTCGCGCCCGTGCCGAACGACGCGCCGCAAAAGCTGCTGTCGTTCCGGCTGCATATGGGTCTCGGCCTTGTGACACTGGTCCTGATGGTCGCGCGCCTCGCGGTGCGCCTGACCACGCAAGTGCCCGACAGCGCCGTGACCAACAGCGGGACACTCAATCTCATCGCCCGCGCAAACCATTGGCTGATCTACGTTTTTGCCTTCATCATGGCCGGCTCAGGCATCGCCCTGGCGCGCGCCTCGGGCCTGCCCGACGCGGTCTTCGGCGACGGTCCGATGCCGCCGGACTTCTCGGGCTACGCCGCGCGCCAGGTGCACGGGGTGGCATCGCGCATCCTCATGGCGCTGATCGCGCTGCACATCGCCGCCGCGCTCTGGCACCAGTATATCCGCCGCGACGGGCTGTTCACACGCATGTGGTTCGGCCCGCGTTAGGCGTCGCCCTTGCTTGAATGACCGGCCCGCCGGGGTTAAGACACAGGCTTCTGCGCCCGGTGTCGCGGCGCTGCCGCGCCCGTTGAGGAGAGATTCGATGCGCTTGCCTCTTCTCGCCCTCCTGACCTGTCTCGCCGCCCCGGTTGCGGCGACCGAGGCCTCTGACGCCCCCGGCACAATCGCGATCGATCTCAACACCTTAGAGCCGCAGAACGGCGCCTGCCGCCTGATCTTCGTGGCCGAGAACGCCACCGAAACCGACCTCTCGGCCCTGGTCCTGGAGGCCGTGCTCTTCGACACCGAAGGCCGCGTCGCGGCGCTGACGCTGCTTGATTTCGAAGGTATCCCGGCAAGCCGCCTGCGCGTGCGCCCCTTCGACCTGCCGGGCCTCGACTGCGACGCGCTCGACCGGCTTCTGATCAACGACATCGCCACCTGCGACTGGGCGACGGAAGGCCCGCAGGACTGCCGCGCGGCCCTTGACCTGCGCTCGCGCGCCGGTGTCGAGCTCTTGCGATGATGGGCTTTCTGGCAAACGCGGCACAGGATATCGCCGCGGCCTTCGGCGCCGTGGCGGCCCTCGGCGGACCGGTGGTCATCCTGCTGATCGGGCTGTCGGTCCTGGTGCTGGCGCTGGTTCTGGTCAAGCTCTGGCACTTCCGCCAGGCCGGTCTCGGCCGGCATGCGACGCTGGCCGCCGCCCTCGACGAATGGGATCGCGGCCGGGCCGAACAGGCGCGCAACCTGGCGCTCTCGGCGCCCAGTCACCTGGGCCCGCTGGCGGCGCTGGCCATGCAGGCCG
The DNA here is from genome assembly GCA_007134405.1 of Paracoccaceae bacterium. GTDB lineage: Bacteria > Pseudomonadota > Alphaproteobacteria > Rhodobacterales > Rhodobacteraceae > Pararhodobacter. The sequence continues at coordinate 2,235 of SLKW01000437.1, read as the reverse complement.
CGCCGGCGGGCGGCGATGCCGGGCCGCTGCGCGCGCGCCTCGCCGGGCTCGCGTCCGAGCGCATCACGGGCCTGGCGTCGGGGCTGCGCGTCCTTGACAGCGTGGCGCAGGTGGCGCCGCTTCTGGGCCTTTTCGGCACGGTCCTCGGCATGATCGAGGCGTTTCGCGGCTTGCAGGACGCCGGCCCCGTGGTCGACCCCGCGGCGCTGGCCGGCGGCATCTGGGTTGCGCTTCTGACCACCGCGGTCGGTCTGGCGGTGGCAATGCCCACCGCGCTGGTCCTGACCTGGTTCGAGACGCGCATCGCGCGCGAGGCGGCCTTTGCCGAGCGGATCATCGACACCGCGCTCTGCGCCGGGCTGGGCGAAAGCGCCGCGCCGACGCAGGCCCCTGCGCCGCTGAGCCGCCCGCAGGCCCGCCATGGCTGAATATCTGGCCGCGCGCTTCGCCCCCCGCCTGCGTCGGCTTGCGCTGACACCCCTGATCGACGTCGTGTTCCTCTTGCTCCTCTTCTTCATGCTGACCACGACCTTCAGCCGGCTGGGCGAAATCGACCTCGCACCCGCCACGGGGGGCGCGGTTGCATCGCCTGCCGCGCCCCCCGCCTTCGTCCAGTTGACCCCGGAGACCGTGCGGGTGAACGCGGCCGAGGCCGATATTGACGGCGTGCTCGAACGGCTCGATCCGCTTGCCGCTTCCGCCGAAACGGGCTTCGTGGTCCTCGTCAGCCTTTCCGGCACGCCCACGGCGCAGCGGCTGGTGGACCTGCTGGCGGTCCTGCGCGCGCGGCCCGATTGGCAAATCCGCGTGCTGGACTAGGGCGATGCGCAGCGTCTTTCTTCCCTTCCAGCGGCGGCGTCCGGAACCGGTCATCGGGCTTATCAACGTGGTGTTCCTGATGCTGGTCTTCTTCCTGATCGCAGGCTCGATCGCCGCGCCCGCCGACGGCGAGATCAGGCTTGTCCAGCTCGACGCCGCCGGCCCGCCGCCGCCACCCGGCTCGCTGGTGCTGACCGCCCAGGGCCAGCTGCGCGCCGATGGGTCCGAAACCACGGTGGCCGCGTTTCTTGCCACGCGCACCGAACCGGCCGTGCGGCTCATGCCCGACCGCGACGCCCCCGCCGCGCGCCTGGTCGAGGTCGCGCGCGACTTGCGAGCCGCGGGCGCGGAACGGGTGATCGTGGTGACCGAGCGGGACCTGAGATGAGCCGCGCCATGGCCCCTGCCGTTATCGGCCTTGCCCAGTTGCGCACCGGTGCCGCCGGACCCGGCTGGCCCGCGCTCGCTCTGGCTGCGGGCGTTTCGGTCGCTGTGCATCTCGCCGCGCTGTCTGTGTTCGCCCCGCAGGACAGCGTCGCGATCGAGGGCGGCGCGGAGCCCGCGCTCTCGGCCCTGGGGCAGTCCTTCGCCGATTTTACGCAAGGCGCGCAACCGGTCACGCGCGCAACCGCGCTGCGGGCGACACCCGACGCGGCAACCCGCGCGGCCACGCTGCCGCAGGTCTCCAGCGCCCAGGCGGTTGACCGTACGCCCCCGTCGCTGCCCGAGGTTGCGGACCCCGCAGCCCTCGCCTTGCCGTCGACATCGGCGCCGGCGCAACCCGCCCGCACGGCAACCGCACCGATGGCCCTGCAGCCTGCCCAGCCCCAACCGGCCGAAGCCGCACCGCCCGAGGTCCGCCCAGCCTCCGCGCCCCCCTCCATCGACGTCCGCAGCGCCGATGCCGATACCCCCCGCCCGCGTCCGCGCCCCGATCCCACCGCCCGCCCACCTGTCGCGACCCAGCCGACGCCGACCCCACCCGCACCCGCCGGCAACGCGCCGCAGGCGGCCCGACGCGGCAGCGAAACCGGCGAGGAAGCCGCCCCGGCAGCGCGCAGCGGCGCGGCCGACACCCAGCATGCGGCACCGGGCAGCGCCGCCGCCAGCAACTATCCCGGCGAGGTGATGCGCCAGTTGCAGCGCACGCGCCAGGCGCGGGTCAGTGGCCGCGGCGTCGCGGTCGTCGCCTTCTCGGTCGCAGATGACGGCGGGCTGGCCTCGGTTTCGGTCGCCACCAGCTCGGGCAACGCGGCGCTCGACCAGGCCGCGATGGACCATGTCCGGCGCGCAACGCCCTTCCCGCCGCCACCGGCGGGCGCGCAGCGGCAGTTCCGCTTCGAATTCGCCAGCCGCTGACCCGCCGGGGCGTTCAATCCGCGTTCAATGCGCCAGGAAGACCGGCCATTCGGTGTT
>SLKW01000193.1 GCA_007134405.1 Paracoccaceae bacterium | reverse complement strand
CAACGACCACCTGCACCGCTGGCTCGACATGGCGCGCGAGCGCATCGCCTTTCAGGGCCTGCCGGCGCGGATCATGTGGATCGGGTTGGGTGAGCGGCACCTAGCGGGGTTGGCGATCAACGAGATGGTGCGGACGGGGGAGTTGAAGGCGCCGGTGGTCATCGGGCGGGATCATCTCGATTCGGGTTCCGTCGCCTCGCCTAACCGGGAAACCGAGGCGATGAAGGACGGCTCGGACGCGGTCAGCGACTGGCCGCTCCTCAATGCGCTGCTCAATTGTGCATCCGGCGCCACCTGGGTCAGCCTGCATCATGGCGGTGGCGTCGGGATGGGATTTTCCCAGCATTCCGGGATGGTTATCTGCTGCGACGGCACCGAGGAGGCCGACCGGCGGATCGCGCGGGTGCTGTGGAACGACCCGGCGACGGGCGTGATGCGGCACGCCGATGCGGGCTATGACATGGCGCTCGATTGCGCGCGCGAACATGGGTTGAACCTGCCCGGCATCCTGAAGGGATAGAGAAGCGTCGCGCGCGACGGACCCACCGCCGCCCGGCGTTGCCCAGCCTGTCAATGCCGCTGGCAGGGTGCCAGAAAGTGTATGGCAGGCGTATGGCAAGCGTATGGCAGAAGCGCGCGCTGCGGTATCCGGCGTTTAACGCTTGCGCCGTGGCCGAGGCTTGCTTCACGGCCCCACTTCGCCGCGCCGCAGGCGCGGCGCCCGGCCCAACGCGAGGAAGGTTCGTGCGAAGCACAGCCTGACGAGGGGCGGGAGCGCCCCCGTCACCCGGCTTCCCGCGTTCAGAGTGCGGCGGCGGCGCGCGCGGCCTGATCGTAGGCGCCCGAGAGGGTGCGCAGGAGGGCCGCCATGCGGCTGATATCGGCCGGGTCGTGGCCCATCTGGCGCGCGGCGCGTACCACCAGCGCCTCGCGGATCTCGCCGTAGCGGGTGCACAGCGCCGTGCCCGCCTCGGTGATCTCGACGGTCTTTTCCTTGCCCTTGCGCCCGGTCTTCACCAGCCCGTGGCTCGCCAGCTTCTTGATCGCGTAATTCGCCAGATGCGTATCCTCGATATTCAGCACGAGGCAGATATCGGCGAGCGATTTCGGCCGCTCGCGGTGATTGACCAGATGCACGATCAGGATCTCCAGCGGCGAGAGCCCCGGCAGACCGGCCGCGGTCATGCAGCGTACCATCCAGCGGTGGAAGGCGTTGTTGGCCATCGTCAGCGCGAACTCCACCTCCGATAGCGCGGGCAGCGAGGACCGCGCCAGATGGGCGGAGCTGACGACGGGCCCGACGCCCGTCTTCAGCGGCTCAGCATCGTTCCGGGCAGCCATAGCGCGATCTCGGGAAAGAGGGAGAGGATGGCGGTCGCAAGGACCAGGATCAGGAAGAAGGGCAGCGCCCAGCGCGCGATCTCGAAGATACCGCGCCCGGTGATCGATTGCAGCACGAAGAGGTTGAAGCCCACGGGCGGGGTGATCTGGCTCATCTCGACCACCAGCACCAGGAAGATGCCGAACCAGATCGGGTCGATTCCGGCGGCCTGGACCATCGGCAGGATGATCGACACGGTCAGCACCACGATCGAAATCCCGTCGAGGAAGAAGCCCAGCACGATAAAGAAGAGAAGAAGCGCCGACAGCAGCGCGAATTGCGAATAGCCCTGCTCGCCGATCCAGGCCGCCAGCATGCGCGGGATGCCGGTGAAGCCCATCGCCACGGTCAGGAACGAGGCGCCCGCCAGGATGAAGGCGATCATGCAGGTGGTGATGGCCGAGCCCACCAGGCTGGCCTTGAAGCTCGCCCAGCCCAGGCCCCCGGTCAGCCCCGAGATCAAGAGCGCGCCGACGACGCCGACCACCGCCGCCTCGGTCGGCGAGGCGAGGCCCGCGTAGATCGAGCCGATCACCGCGACGATCAAGAGCACCGTCGGCATCAGCAGCAGCAGCGCCCGCAGCCGCGTCCGCCAGTCCGGGCGCGGTTCGGGCGCGGGCATCCGGTCGCGGTTCATCAGCGACCAGAGCATGACATAGCCCGCAAACATCGCCGCCAGCATCAGCCCCGGGATGACGCCCGCCAGAAAGAGCCGCGCGATGCTCTGGTCGGCGGCCGCGCCGTAGACGATCAGGATGATCGAGGGCGGGATGAGAAAGCCGAACGTGCCGGCGCCCGCGAGCGTGCCGATGGCCATGCGCTCGTCATAGCCGCGCGCGCGGAGTTCCGGCAGGGACATCTTGCCCACGGTCGCGGTGGTCGCCGCCGACGAGCCCGAAACGGCGGCGAAAAGCGCGCAGCCCAGGATGTTGACGTGCAGCAGCCCCCCCGGCAGGCGGCGGGTGAAGGGCGAAAGGCCGGTGAACATGTCCGACGACAGCCTTGATCGGAACAGGATCTCGCCCATCCAGATGAACATCGGCAGCGCCGTCAGGTCCCAGACATTGAGCGAGCCCCAGACCCGCGTCGCCAGCACCGGCCCCGCCGGGGCCGAGGTCGCCAGTTCCATCGCCACCAAGCCGACGGCGAGCAGCGCGAACCCGACCCAGAGCCCCAGCAGCAGGCAGCCGAAGAGCACCGCGACGAGGATGACCGACAGGACCGTGATGTCCATCACTTCGCCCCTTCGGTTTCGCGCCGCATCTCCTCGGCGCGGAAGGCGGGCGCGCCGCGCAAGGCGGCGAAAAGCTCATCGAGAAGTGCGACGCAGAAGATGGCGAAACCCGTCGTCATCACCGCCTGCGGGATCCAGAGCGGGATGCGGATGAGCCCGTAGGAGACCCGCCCCATCGCCCGCGCATCAAGCGTCCTGAGCCCGATATACCATGTCGCATAAAGCGCCAGCGCCGTGGCGATCGCCAGCACCAGCACGGTCAGCACCCGGTTGCCCGTTGGTCCGACCAGCCGCAGTAGCAGCGTCACGCGTACATGGCCTGCCGCGCGCAGCGTGTAGGCCAGCGCCAGGGTGGCGCCGGCGACGAAGAGAAATCCGCCGATCTCGGCCAGCGAGGGGATGGCGATGCCCCAGCGCGGCAGGCCCAGAAACGAGAGCCCCCGGTCGATGACCCGGCCCGCGACCTGGATGAAGACCAGCGTGGCGATGGCGATCATCGAGAGGCAGGCCCCGACCATCGCCGCGCCGTAAAGGGTATCGAGCGCCCTGCGCATCCCGAGCTCCCGTCAAGAAAAGGGCGGGGCCGCGGCCCCGCCCGATGCCGGCTCAGTCGCCGCGATAGGCATCGATGACGGCCTGGCCTTCCTCGCCCGCCTCCTCGAGCCATTCCTCGGTCATGGTCTCGCCGATTTCGGCCAGCCGCTCGGAAAGCGCATCCGAGGGCTGCGAGACCTGCATGCCGCCTTCCTCAAGCGCGGCGATCTTTTCCTCGGTCTCGGCGCGGCTCATCTCCCAGCCGCGGGTCTCGGCGGCCTCGGCGGCCTCTCGGATCGCCTCGCGCTGCTCCTCGGGCAGGGATTCGAAGGCGTCGGTGTTCACGAAGACGATGTTCTTGGGCAGCCAGGCCTGCGTGTCGATGTAATGCGAGACGAAATCCCAGGCGCGGGCATTGGCGCCGGTCGAGGGCGAGGTGATCATCGCCTCCACCCGACCGGTGGAAAAGGCGGTGGGGATGTCACCCTCCTCCACCTGCGTGGGGGTGGCGCCCAGGAGCGTCGCCAGACGCTCGGTGGCGACGTTGTAGGCGCGGAAGCTCAGCCCCTCCATCTGCTCGGGCTCGGTCACCTCCTGGCGCAGATAGAGGCTCTGGCCCGGCCAGGGCACGGAGAAGAGGACGGTCAGGCCTTCGGCTGCGAGCTTTTCCTCGACCGCCGGGCGCGAGGCCTCCCACAGCTT
>SLKW01000069.1 GCA_007134405.1 Paracoccaceae bacterium | reverse complement strand
TTGCGGACGCGTTCGGGAACTTTGGCGGGTCATCCCGCGTTTTGGCTTGAATACCTGCACATACCCGGAGGAAGCTGAATGCAACTTGGCCAATGTCCGCCCCTCTCCTTGGCCTTTCTGACGGTGGCTGTTCTGCTGGCGGTCTTCGTCGCAGGGGGGCTCTTGGCGGTGTTCACCTATGCCATCGCCCTCGAGCTGTGGATACGTTTCCTGGTCCCCGACCTTGGTCACGTTCCGCTGCGTCACGACGACGACCGCGAACCTTGAAACCCTGCACGGCCGCCGATCCGTGTTAGAGCGTGTTGCGCTCAATTGGTTTAGTATCCTGCTGCTTTGAAGAAGTTGAAGCATTCCTCTTCGGTGAAGAGGTCGCAGACATGGCCGACGGCGCGCCATAGGTCGTCGTAGGTTCGCGCGGCAACTCGTCGGATCAGTGCTTTGAGCTTGGCGAAGGCCATTTCGATCGGGTTGAGGTCGGGGCTGTATGGCGGCAGGAACAAGAACCAGGCGCCGACGGCCTTCATGGCCGCCGCCGCTTTGGCGGTTCGGTGAGCAGACAGGTTGTCGAGGAGGATGACATCACCGGGCTGCAGGGTCGGGATCAGTTGCGTTTCGACATAGAGGTCGAACAGGTCCCGGTTCATCGGGCCGTCGATGACCCAAGGCGCGTCCAGCCGGTCATGGCGCAGGGCGGCGATGAAGGTTTGGGTGTTGCGGTTGCCGAAGGGGGCGTGATCGACCAGGCGCGCGCCTTTGGGTGACCAGCCGGTCGTCTTGGCCATGTTCGTCTTCTGCGAGGTTTCGTCGATGAAACCTATGCGCGGCAACAAGTTGCGCATGAAGGGCTGGCGCCGCGTGCCCTGCGGTCGAGAGCGCGATCCGGGCGGAGCTCGTCCGGCATCTGCCGACGGCACAGTTAATGGACCTGCGTCTCGATTATCGGGATGACGGGCTTCGATGCGAGGTCGTCTTGTCCGGACCGCTCGCCGATCCTTACGCGGCCAAAGTAATTGAAAACGCCCTGGGCATCCGCCTCGGTGCCAACATCTTGGTCACGCTGGTCTGGTGTTCCCCCTGAGTCGTCATCTTGCCTGCGGCGTTCGAACAGATCGTCGGGCGCTTATACCTCGAGCCGGCCGTAACCGCCGCCCGCTGACGTAAGGTCACGTCTGACAAATGAAAACCGCTTGGGCACGGCTCCCGACTATACCTCGGCACGTTGAACGAATGACCGTTATAGTCGGTTTCTGCGCATGCGACGCCGCATCTGCGGAAGGCGGCTTTCCCGCCGAGGCTGTGTGAAAACTCTTGTTTATGTTAGACTTCCGCATGACTGGGAGGGCCGGCATGGCAGGTTTCATTGAAGGCTTGAACCGCGATCAGACAACGCTTTTTCCTGAGCGTCTGGAGGACTGGATTGCCAACGATCATCTTGTCCGGGTCGTGGACCTTTTCGTCGATGAGCTGGATCTGGCGGCACTTGGTTTCCATCGTCATGCGCCGGCGCGGACTGGTCGCCCCGGATATCATCCGGCCGTGCTGCTCAAGCTGTTCATTTATGGCTATCTGAACCGTATTCCTTCCAGCCGACGGCTCGAGCGGGAGGCCGGGCGCAATGTCGAGTTGATGTGGCTGACCGGACGACTGGTGCCCGACCACAAGACCATCGCGGATTTCCGGCGCGACAACGGTGCCGCCATCCGTCGAACCTGCGCGCAGTTCGTCGAGCTTTGCCGCCGGATCGGCGTGCTGAAGGGCGCTTGCGTGGCCGTTGACGGGAGCAAGTTCAAGGCAGTCAACAACCGTGACCGCAACTTCACCAAGGCCAAGGTTGCCAGCCGCCTGGCCCATCTGGAGACAGAGGTCGGGCGCTATGTCGAGGAAGCCGACAGGATCGATCGCCAGGAAACCGGCGAGGCGCGGTCCGAGAGGACGAACCATCTCATCGGCCGCTACGTCCGTATCCGTAAGGAGATCGAACGCCTTCTGGCGGTGCAGGAGGCGCTGACAGACGCGCCGGACGGGCAGATATCGCTCACCGATCCCGATGCCCGGGCCATGGCGACGCGCGCCCGGCACAGCGGCCATGTCGGCTACAACGTCCAGAGCGTGGTGGATGCCGAGACGCATCTGATCGTGACGCATGAAGTGACAAACCAAGGCCACGACCGGGATCAGCTGACCCCGATGGCCAGCGCCGCGAAGACGGTCCTCAGGCGCGAGGATCTGCATATCCTTGCCGACAAGGGCTACTTCAGCGCGCGAGAAATTCTGGCATGCCACAAGGCTGGCATCACAGCGACCGTGCCGCGCCCGGACACCTCAGGCAGCCGTTCGGCGGGTCGATATGTGAATGCTGACTTCGCCTATGAGCCTGAGGCTGACATTTACCGATGCCCGGCAGGTGAGGCTCTGACCTACCGCTACACCACCGAGGAGGAAGGTCTCGAACTGAGGCGCTACTGGACGACAGCCTGCCAGGGCTGCGAACTCAAGAGCCGTTGCACGACCGGCAGGGAACGGTGGATCACCCGCTGGGAGCATGAACATCTGATCGAGGAGGCCAATGCCCGGCGGCGTAGTCCAGCGGCCCCTATGATGGTCCGCCGGTCAACCGTTGAGCACCCCTTCGGCACGATCAAAGCCTGGATGGGGCCCAGCCACTTCCTCACTCGACGGCTGAAAAACGTCCGGACGGAGTTTGCGCTGAACGTGCTGGCCTACAACATCAAGCGAATGATCTCGCTGATCGGCTTCCAAGGGCTGATGAGGGCAATCCCCGGATAAACCAGGTGCCCAAAACAGCTGACGGCCGGTGACTGTCGGCGCAATCTGCCAAACTTCATCGGAAATCGCCGCGAACGCGGCAGGCCGCCTGCAAATGACAGCACTCGGAGGCCAGTTTCCGCACAGCCTCCGCCCCTTGTGATCGCGACCACTCCGTCGACGTTGACGGCCCTGAGCCGCCATTCAGTCGCATCAGTCCATTGCCGCAGATCAGTCATTCGTGCGTGCCGCGGCATTTCTGCCCACACACGCCGACATAAAGAACAGAGCCGTTATTGCCCAAGGCCATGCTGAGGTTGGCACATCCGTCTTCGCCGCCAAGCTTATAGTCGTCCCGCCCCGGCGCATCCGGCACCTGCGCATCCAAGGCTTCTTCGTGTATCAGTCGCGCGGCGAGGTTCAACAACTCCGAGCGAACGTCGGCGGATGAGAAACGCCAATATGCGAGGAACCGCGCTGAATGCAGCGCCAGCTCAGCGGCATTTCGAGAGCTCCCGGGCGTGGAAATCCCGCTCGCTCTCGCCCTCGCGTGGGCCGCTCGACAGCGCGCGGGCGAGGTCGAAGAACCCCCGGCCCGGCAGCCCCTCGCGCCCGCGGCTGACCACGCAGGCGGCGATGAAGGGGCGGCCGGCGGCGGCATCCTCGCGCATCGTGGTCTCCAGCGCGCGGGTCACACGTCCGACCGAGCCGGGAATCCACAGCCCCAGCGCCCGGGCCAGCGCGCCATAGGTGAGGGGCAGCTGCTCGACCGGCAGCGCCTGCAGATGGGCGCGCACCCGGGCGGCCAGAGCGCGCTCCTGACCTGCAGCCGCCTCGGCCGGGCGAGGTGGTGGGATCTCGCGGGCAGCCCCCGCTGCGTCGATCTTGGCCGCCCACGCCCGGGTGGGGCTGCGCAGCACGATCCGGGTCAGGCCCGCATCCTCCTCCTCGCCCAGCTCCGTCACGCCAACGACCTCGCCGGTGCGCAGCCCGTCGCGCAGGCCGTCGGGCGTCAGGCCCAGGCGCGGCCCGAGGAAGTCGGGGTCGATCTGGATCTGCCCGTCCTCGACGCTCAGCACCCCCGGC
>SLKW01000075.1 GCA_007134405.1 Paracoccaceae bacterium | reverse complement strand
GCCGGACGAGAGCCCTTAGAGGCAGGCCAGAGATTCCGGGCGCTGCCGCAGCGGCGCCCTTTGCCATTGACCGGGCGCCATCGGACGGATCGGCCGAACGCCCGCCGAAGACGAGGACGAAACCATGTCGCGCCGCTGCGAACTGACCGGCAAGGGCCCGATGTCGGGCAACAACGTGAGCCACGCCAACAACAAGACCCGCCGTCGCTTCCTGCCCAACCTGGTGGACGTGACGCTGGCCTCCGAATCGCTCGGCCAGAGCTATTCGCTGCGCATCTCGGCCGCGGCGCTGCGCTCGGTCGACCATCGCGGCGGGCTCGACGCCTTCCTGGCCAAGGCCAAGGACGAGGAGCTGTCGCCCCGCGCGCTGAAGATCAAGAAGACCATCGCCAAGGCCGCGCAACCCGCCGCCTGATCGGTCCCGGCTCAACGATCCCCAAGGCCCCGCCCGCGCGGGGCCTTCGGCTTTGCGGCCACGGGTTCGCGCCACGGGTTGCGACCCGCCCGGCTTCCGCGAAAGTTTCGTTGCGGTTAACGCGGCCAGATTGACGTTCCATAACAACCACTTGCCCAGGCGCACAAATTTGTGCGCCCCCCAGGGGCCGCCCTATCCGCCGCGCCGCGCCCCGGTCATCGCCAGCCGAATCAGCGTGCGCTGCAGCAGCGCCGCCAGCGGCGCGCGCGAGGACGAGCGCAGCGTCAGGTCGGTCTCGGTCAGCTGCGCCAGCGCCTCCTCGACCTGGGGCAGGTTCCAGCGCTGCGCCTGGCGCAGCAGCCGGTTGCGGCGCGGCCCGTAGACCGGCGGGCGCATCTTCTCGACCGCCTGCGCCGGGCCCTGCGGATGCGCCAGCAGCCCGTGCAGCAGCCGGAAATGCCGGATCGCCCCGATGCACAGCGCCACCGGCGCCACGCCCTGGGCGGCCACCCGCGCCATCAGCGGCGCCACCTCGCCCGACCGCCCCTCGGCCACGGCGTTGAGCACGTCGTCCACATCCGCCTCGCCGCCCTGCGGGGCCAGCGCGGCGATTTCCTCGACCGTGACGGGCGCGGCATCGCCCAGCTTGTAGAGCGCGATCCGCTGCAGGGTCTGGCGAAAATCGCCCGGCTCCAGCACCTGCGCCAGCGCCGTCAGGTCGCGCATCGCCTCGCCCGGCACATCCCCCAGCCCCTCGGCCTGCAGCATGGATGCGATCTCGGCCTGGCCCGGCGGGTCGTCGTAGACGGCGAGCGCAAAGGCCCGCTTGTCGCCCTCGAAGAGCTTGCGCAGCTTCGAGGCGGCCGGCAGCGCCCCCGCCGTCACCACCAGCATCGCATCGCCCTCGGCCCAGTCCTTCAGCGCCGGGGCCAGCGCCGGGGCGGCGCCGTCGCCCGCCTCTTCGACCAGGACGGCGCGCGGGCCGGGAAAGAAGCCCTGCGCGTGTATTGCGTCCAGCGCCGCGGCCGGATCCTTGCGCAGATCGGCGGCGGGAAACCGGGTGAGCCGCATCTCGGCCTCGCCCTCCGGGCCGATCAGGGCGCGGATCAGCACCTGCCGGCGCTCGGCCACGCGCATCGGGTCCGCGCCCCAGATCAGCACCGCCGGCACCCGCGGGTCGGGGCGGGACAGGAAGGCGGGCGCGTCGCGCGGCGAAAGCTTCATGCCCCCCCGGTCCCGGTCCTGAGGCCCGGTTCGGACATCAGCCGCGTGACCAGCCCATCGGCGAGCATGCGCATCAGGCGCAGTTCGGCATCCTCGGCCGCGGTCAGCGTGGCAAGCTGGGTGCTGGTCGTCGAATAGGCGCTGTCGGCCTCCACCCGGCCCTGGGCGACCTGCGCCCCGGTGGCCTGGTCGGTCAGCGTGAAGTCGAGCTGGCCGCGCAACTGGATGCGGCTGGCACCGATGCCGCGCACCACGCCGGTCTCGACCGCGCGCTGGGTGATCCGGTAGGCAAGCGCATAGCGCGGCGCGACGGGGCGGCCCAGCCGCTCTTCCAGCGCCGCGACGAAGTTGAAATCGGCGCGGCTGACCGGATCGTCGGCGCGCACGCTGCCCATCAGCGCCGTGCCGCTGCCGCCGGGGCCGTAGACCGGCTCGAACCGGCAGCCCGCCAGCGCGAAGGCGGCGAGCCCCAGGACAAAGGCGCGGCGGTCAGAGCACCACATTCACGATCCGCCCCGGCACGACGATCACCTTCTTCGGCGCCGCCCCGGCGAGGAACCGAAGCACCGCATCGTCGGCGAGCGCCGCCTTTTCCACCTCGTCCTTCGTGGCGTCGGCGGCCACCGTGATCTCGGCCCGGCGCTTGCCGTTGATCTGGATGGGCAGCGTCACCGTGTCCGAGACCAGCATCGCCGGGTCGGCCTCGGGCCAGGCGGCCTCGGTCACCAGGCCTTCGCCGCCCTGCATCGCCCAGACCTCCTCGGCCAGGTGCGGGACCATCGGCGCCATGAGTTGCGCCAGCACCCGCGCGGCCTGCCTCGATGCCGCGCCCGAGGCCTCGGCCTTCGCCAGCGCGTTGGTGAAGGTATAGAGCGCGGCGATCGACTTGTTGAAGGCGAAGCCCTCGATCGTGCGCGTCACCTCGTCGATGGCGCGGTGCATGGCGCGCATCAGATCCCCGTCGCCCGGCGCGGGGCCGCCCTCGGGCATGGCGGCGATCCGCTCGCTCAACGCCCAGACACGCGAGAGGTGCTTGAACGTCGCTTCGGCGCCGGCGCTCGTCCATTCGACGTCGCGCTCGGGCGGGCTGTCGGACATGACGAACCAGCGCGCCGTGTCGGCGCCGAATCGCTCGATGATGTTGACCGGGTCGACGACGTTCTTCTTCGATTTCGACATCTTGGCCGAAGCGACGACCTGCACCGCCTCGCCCGTCGCCCTGAGCTTGCCGTCCTCGACCTCCTCGGGCAGGTGATAGACCGGCCGGCCGCGGGCGTCGCGGGTCATGTAGATCTCGTGCGTGACCATGCCCTGCGTGAACAGCGCATCGAAAGGCTCGATCGCCTTGGCGGGCAGGTGGCCGGTGCGGTGCATGGCGCGGGCGAAGAAGCGCGAATAGAGCAGATGCAGGATCGCGTGCTCCACCCCGCCGATATACTGGTCCACGTTCATCCAGTAATCGACCTCCGCGGCCACAGTCGGCGTCTGGGCGCGCGGCGCGGTGAAGCGGGCGAAGTACCAGCTTGAGTCGACGAAGGTGTCCATCGTGTCGGTCTCGCGCCGGGCCGGTTCGCCGCAGCGCGGGCAGGCGCAATTCCGCCAGGTCGGGTGACGGTCCAGCGGGTTGCCGGGCTGGTCGAAGCTCACATCGCTCGGCAGTTCGACCGGCAGGTTTTCCTTCTTCTCGGGCACCACGCCGCAGGTCTCGCAATGCACGACCGGGATCGGGCAGCCCCAGTAGCGCTGGCGCGAGAGCCCCCAGTCGCGCAGCCGGAACTTTGTCACCCCCTGGCCGACGCCGCGCGATTCGCAGAAGTCGATGGCGGCCTCCACGGCCGCGTCGCCGGTCTGCACCTCCTCGCCCGCGAAGCCGCGCACGTAATGCACGCGCTCGGTCTTGGGCGGCACATAGGCCTCGGCCAGGGGCGCGTCCTCCTCGCCCTCGGGGACGAAGACGGTGGGGATGGCCAGGCCGTATTTCGTGGCGAAGTCGAAATCGCGCTGGTCATGCGCCGGGCAGCCGAAGATCGCGCCGGTGCCGTAATCCATCAGGATGAAGTTGGCGATGTAGACCGGCAGCTCCCAAGCGGTGTCGAAGGGATGGCGCACCCGGATGCCGGTGTCGAGCCCGCGCTTCTCGGCCTTTTCCAGCGCCTCCTCGGTCGTGCCGATGCGGCGGCATTCGGCGTTGAACGCGGCGACCTCCGAATCGTGGCGCTCCAGATGCCGCGCCAGCGGGTGATCGGGGCTGACGGCGACGAAGCTTGCGCCCATCAGCGTGTCGGGCCGCGTCGTGTAGACCTCGATCCGCTCGAACCCCTCGGGCGCGTCCACGGTCGAGAAGCCGAATTGCAGCCCGCGCGACCGCCCGATCCAGTTCTTCTGCATCAGCCGCACCTTCTCGGGCCAGTTCTCCAGCCCGTCCAGCGCCGTGAGCAGCTCCTCGGAGAACTCCGAGATGCGGAAGAACCACTGCGTCAGCTCGCGCCGCTCCACCTCGGCGCCCGACCGCCAGCCCTTGCCGTCGATCACCTGCTCGTTGGCCAGAACCGTCATGTCCACCGGGTCCCAGTTCACCACCGCCGCCTTGCGGTAGACGAGCCCCCCCTCCAGGAAATCCAGGAACATCGCCTGCTGCTGGCCGTAGTATTCCGGATCGCAGGTGGCGAATTCCCGGCTCCAGTCGATCGACAGCCCCAGGGGCTTCATCTGCCCCTTCATCACCGCGATGTTGCGATAGGTCCATTCGGCGGGGTTCGCGCCCTCCTGCATGGCGGCGTTCTCGGCGGGCATGCCGAAGGCGTCCCAGCCCATCGGGTGCAGGACCGAATGGCCCCGCGCCGACTTGTAGCGCGCCACCACGTCGCCCATCGTGTAGTTGCGCACATGCCCCATGTGGATCCGCCCCGAAGGGTAGGGGAACATCTCCAGCACGTAGTATTTCGGCCGCGCCGGATCGCGGCGGGCGACAAAGCAGCCGGCCGCGTCCCAGGCGGCTTGCCATTTCGCCTCGGTCGTCTGCGGCTGGTAGCGGGCTGGTGTCTCGCCGGACATCGGACTTCCCCTGACATGAAAACGCCGGGCCCGGAACTCGACATCCCGGCGCCCGGCGTGGTGATAGCTTCGCTGCGTGCGCGGGTCCAGCCCGCGCCCGCGCGTCAGAGCCGGCGGTCCTGGATGCGCAGCTGCCGCGCCCGCGACAGGATCGCGTTCTCGACCGCGCGCACCGTCTCGGGGCTGGCGGGCCCGGCGGCGGTCATCAGCGACACGTTCAGCCCCCGCGCATCCAGCGCGCCGTCCGAGACATGCACCGTCGCGCGATAGGGCCGCCCGCCGCCCGGCGGCGTGCCAAAGCCGGTGACGATGACGCCGCTGAACGGATCGACCGTCTCGACCGGCAGGAAGTCCAGCACCTGCAGCGAGGCGTTCCACAGGTAGCGGTTGACCGCGACCGTCGTGCTGGGGTCGTCCCGGGTGCCGAACAGGTCCCAGATCGTGCCGCCGGCCGGGGCGCGCATCCGCGCCTCGCCGGGCATGTCCTCGGGCTGCGCGCCCGGCGCCGCGCTTTGCGTCTGCGCGCCCGTTCCGAAAAGGCTGCCCAGCCCGCCGCCGCCGCAGCCCGCCAGTGCCGCGACCAGCGTCACCACAAGTATTCCTCGCCCCGCGCGCGCTATCTGCATGATATCCGGCCTTTCGCCGCCCTGTCCCTCGTTTCCCCGTGTCTAGCCGAGCACCGGCTGCGGAACAAGGCATTTGCCGGACCTCGCGCCGCTCCTGTGGCCACGCTGGCGCGCCGTGTCGGGGCTGCCCCGGTCTGCGTGGCAATTCTGCACCATTGATCGGCCAAGTCCCGCCGCCCGATGCCTTGAACTTGCAAAAAAGCCGGCGCGGCGGGAAATAGGCACAGACCCAGCTTGCAGACAAGGTGGGCTGCATCCTTAAGTGAATGAGGGAAACCATGAAGAAGATTCTCCTTGCGGCAACTGCCCTGTCGCTGTCGGCTGGCGGCCTGATGCTGTCGGCTGGTTCGGCTGACGCCCAGAACGTTTCCATCGGCAATGCCGACCTGCGTTTCGGCGGCTACGCCCGCTTCGGCATCGACTACCGCGACGACCGTCCGGACACCGTGACCGACGACCGCTGGCGCACCACGAACCGCTTCCGTCTGCAGCTGGACCTGACCACCACGACCGACACCGGCATCACCTTCGGTGCGCGTCAGCGGTTCCAGATCGACAACGGCGCCGGCGCCACCGGCAACCAGGTCCGTTTCTTCGCCACGTTCGAAGGCCTGACCGTCGCGTTCGGCAACATCCTCGGCGTCATCGAATCGACCCCGAACCTGTACCTGACCGGCGTTCCGTCGGCCGGCACCGGCCTGAACGGCAACGGCTTCTTCAGCCTCGCCGCCAACACCGTCAGCAACGGCGGCGTCTTCGGCTGGACCGCCTACAGCAGCGGTGGCGCGAGCGCCACGAACGGTGTCGAAGCCCTCTACACCTTCGGCGACTTCACCGTCCACGCGCACTCGACCGACGACCGTACGCTCGCCACCGTTGACGGTGTGGTGGATCGCGCCGGCAGCCGCTCGGAAGCCATCGGCGTCCGCGGCACCTTCGCCGACGTCACCGTCGGCCTGGGCTACGAGCGCTGGCGCCGCGGCAACCGCGACGGCGACGAGATCCTCTTCGCCTCGGCCGGTTACAACATCGGCGAAGGCAATGTCTCGCTCTCCTACGCGCGCACCGACTACAACGACATGACCGCCGACAAGTGGTCGCTGTCGGGTGGCTGGAACGTGATGCCCGACCTTTACACCTACGGCTTCGTTGCCCACGAAAACAACGACGTCGGCACCAGCTACGGCATCGGCGCCAGCTACGCCCTGGGCGGCGGCGCGTCGTTCGAAGCCGGCTACAGCCGCGGCCGTCAGGCCAACGGCGACGGCGTCAACGTCTTCTCGGCCGGTGTGTTCTTCTCGTTCTGATACCGGACGAACGATCTCGGAAAGAGCGGGCCTTGCGCCCGCTCTTTTCTGTTTGGCGCGCCGGCATTGGCGAACCGGCCCGGCGGTGCTAGGTTTCCCCCGACACGACCCGGAGCCCTGCCATGCGCCTCGCCGCCCTTCTCGCCACGCTCGCCCTTTTCGCCGCCCCCGCCGCGGCGCAGACCGTCACGCATGATGTCGAGGGGCGCTTCGGCGTGACCTATGACAGCAGCGCCCGCGGCGGGTCCGGCGCCACGCGCAGCCTGCAGGATGGCCAGTACAGGATGACCGTGCGCCAGCCCTTCGACACCGGCTGGTACGTCGGCTTTTCCATCTCCATCGCCGCCGGCAATTTCGAGCGTCGCGGCCCGCGCGCCCATCGCGACCCTCTCCAGCCGCGCCTGCAATTCTCCGCGCCCGGTTCCTGACGACGGACGCCGCCATGTCCCTGGCCGACATCACCCGCCGCCTGCGCGCCGCTGAGGCGGCAGCGGGCCGCGCCCCCGGCGCCGTCACGCTGATCGCCGTCTCCAAGGTCCAGCCGCCCGACCGGGTCGAGGCCGTTCTGGCCGAGGGGCATCGCATCTTCGGCGAGAATCGCGTGCAGGAGGCGCAGGGCCGCTGGCCCGATTTCCAGGCGCGGTATTCCGGGATCGAGCTGCATCTCGTCGGCCCCCTGCAGACCAACAAGGCGCGCCCGGCGGTCGAGATGTTCCGCGCCATCCATTCGCTCGACCGGCCGAAACTGGCCAAGACCCTGGCGCGTCTCGCGCAGGACCGCGGCGAAAGCCCCGAGCTCTTCATCCAGGTCAACACCGGCGCCGAGCCGCAGAAGGCCGGCTGCCTGCCCGACGACGCCGACGCCTTCGTCGCCGAGACCCGCGCCCTCGACCTGCCGCTCGCGGGCCTCATGTGCATCCCCCCCGTGGACGAAGACCCCGCGCCGCATTTCCGGCTGCTCGCCCGGATCGCTGAGCGCAACGGCCTTGCCGGCCTCTCGATGGGGATGAGCGACGATTTCGAGACCGCGGTGGCGCTGGGCGCGACGCATGTGCGCGTCGGGTCGGCCATCTTCGGGGCGCGGCCGGGTTAGCGAAATCCTTCCACGACGCGCGCCCGAGTCCTACGTTTGTCCTACGTTTGTCATACGCCTGTCATACGCCTGTCATACGGGTTCTGTCAGCCGTTCCCGCCCCCTGAAGCCCGCCCGTAATGCCCGGGAATCCCGCCTCAGGAGTTCCCGGTCGCCAGCACCAGAAGCAGGAAAAGCGCCCCCGAAAGCGTCGCCGCCGCCGGCACGGTGACGACCCAAGCCCCCAGAATCGTTAGCAAATGCGCCCGCCGCACAACCTTGCGCCGCGTCCGTTCCTCGACCGGCAGCGCCGACAGGTCGCGATTCTCCTTCAGGACCCGCTCGTGATACCACTCCCGGTAGAAGCCGACGCCAAAGATACCACCGATAGCGATATGCGTCGAACTCACCGGCAATCCCAGCCACGACGCAATGATCACCACCACCGCCGCCGACAGCGCCACGCAATAGGCCCGCATCGCGTTCAATCGCGTGATTTCCGAGCCCACGATATTGATCAGTTTCGGCCCGAACAGCACCAGCCCGAACGACAACCCCATCGCCCCGATCACCATCACCCACAGGGGAATCGTCACCGCCTCCGCCGCGCCCCCCTCCTGCACCGCATGCACGATTGCCGCCAGCGGCCCCACGGCGTTGGCGACGTCATTGGCCCCGTGCGCAAAGGACAAAAGCGCCGCCGAAAAGACCAGCGGGATCGCGAACAGCTCCTTCAGCGACTTGTTGCGGTTCTCCATTCCCACCGCCTGCCGGCGGATGATCGGCCGCATGACCAGGGCCAGCGGCACGCCGATGACCAGGCCGATCAGCACCGACTGCGGCAGCGTGAACGAGATGATCCGCGAGATCCCCTTGAGCGCCATGTAGGTGCCGAATACCCCGCCCATGACGCCGATCAGCACCGGCACCCAGACCCGCGCCGCCGCGATCTTGTCCTCCTGGTAGATGATCCGGCTGTTGATGACGGCCAGGAAGACCGCCGCGATGACGCCCCCCAGCACCGGCGAGATCACCCAGCTTGCCGCGATCGCCCCCATCGCCGGCCAGTTCACCGCGGCAAAGCCGGCCGCCGCGATCCCCGCGCCCATGACCCCGCCGACAATCGAATGCGTGGTCGAGACCGGCGCGCCGACCCAGGTGGCCAGGTTGATCCACAGCGCACCCGCCAGAAGCGCCGCCATCATCGCCCAGATGAAATGCTGCGGCGCCGCCACCGCCTCGGGCGCGATGATCCCGCGGCTGACGGTGCGCACGACGTCGCCCCCGGCCAGCAGGGCGCCGGCCGTTTCGCAGATCGCCGCAATCGCCAGCGCGCCGACCAGCGTCACCGCCTTGGACCCCACCGCCGGGCCCATGTTGTTGGCCACGTCGTTGGCGCCGATGTTGAGCGCCATGTAGCCGCCGATCACCGCCGCCGCGACGACGATCAGCGTGCCCGGCTGCGCGCCCATGAAGGCGGTCGCGACCACGGCGACGAGGATCAGGAACGCCAGCGCCAGCCCCGGCCCGACCAGCGGGCGCGCGGTGAACACCAGCGCCTGCTCCATCATGCCGATGCGGCGCAGGTCCTTGTCGAGGGTCTTGATGGCCCGTGCCTCGGGTTCGGTGCGCAGGGACATTCCGGCTCCTGGCCTGTCACGATTCTGTCACACGCCGCCTAGCGGCTTTCACGCCGATGATCAACGCGGGCGGGCCTGACAATCGCGCGGGTTCCGATCCCGGGGCCACAGGTCGCACCCGTCGCAAATGCGCGTCCGGGCAAGGCTCAGACGCGGCGCAGCAGCGCGGCAAGCTCGGGTTCATCCACCGCTGCCGCGGCCTCGTCGGGTTTCATCCAGCGGCGCTTCCGCGACTTCTTCTCCGGCCAGTTGCGCGCCAGATCGACCACCTCGAGCCGGAACACCTCGACCCGGCAGGCAATTGCCAGTCCGGTGCGGTGGCGCTTGTGATACGTGTAGTATCCAATCGGCGTTTCCTCGACATGGCCGAACACGCCGGCTTCCTCCCAGGCCTCCTGCTGCGCCGCGCCCGCCAGCGTCCGGCCGCGCATCGGCCAACCCTTGGGCAGGACCCAGCGGCCGGTGCCGCGGCTGGTCACCAGCAGAACTTCGCGCCCCGCCTTCGTCTCGCGCAGGCAGAGGGCGGCGGCCTGGATGAACTCCGGCCGGCGAAAGACCGGTTCGATCAGAGATTTGAGCGTCTTGAGCGGGGTGCTCTCCATTTCCGGCTGCCTCATGTTCTTTTCTTGTACGCGTCGTCAATCACCCATCATCGGGATCGACCGCGCCCCTCAGCGCCTTGACGGTCCCGCGCTTGGTCTTTGCGGCCAGCCGCCGCCGTTGACTGCCCAGCGTCGGCCGCGTCGGGATCCGCTTCTTGGGCGGTTTCGCCGCCTCCGCCACCAGCGCCTTCAGCCGCTCGCGCGCCAGTTCACGGTTGCGGGCCTGGCTGCGCGTATCCTCGACGCGGATCAGCAGCGCGCCGTCCTGCGTCCAGCGCCGCCCCGCGATCCGCTTGAGCCGCGCCTTCACCGGCCCCGGCAGATGCGGGCTGCGCTCGGCCTCGAACCGCAGCTCCACCGCTGTCGAAACCTTGTTCACATTCTGTCCGCCGGGCCCGGAAGAGCGCGTGAAGCTCTCGGTGATCTCCCAGTCCTGAAGTGTGATTTGATCGGTAACGCGTAACATGGGCCTGGGTTTCCGAATCGAAAGGGCCGCCCCAGTGAAGGGGCGGCCCTAACGAGCTTCAGGAGATGGAACCGGTTAGAAACCGCGTCCAATCAGACGATCTGCTGCTACGGGCTGCCGTCAGCGAGCATCCCTACTGACTGTCCCGACACCTCTCTCCAATATCACTCTCGACACTGGACCACCTCCTTTCGCTGGGTTGAAACTAGGCACAAGGTGGCACAGATTTTGTGTTTGTCAAAAGGTTTTATGCGACCTGTTGCGTCTTTTTGCGGACGATCATGCGGAATGGCACCAAAGCGAGCAAGGCGAGGGTCAGTTTGACCATCCAGTCGGCAATCGCCATGCTGATCCAGAACGGCGCCGCCATGCCCCAGCCCAGAAGCGGCACGCTTTCATTGGCCCAGCTCACATCGTTGCCCGGCTCGATGAAGGTGAAAGCCGCCGCAAACGCGATGGAGAAGAAGAGCGCGGTATCGACGGTCGACCCGACCAGCGTCGAGGCCAGCGGCGCCTTCCACCAGCGCTGGTCGCGCAACCGGTCGAAAATGGCCACGTCCAGCATCTGTGCGGTCAGGAAGGCAAGGCCCGAGCCAATCGCGATGCGCAGCGTGACCAGCGGCCCGAATTCGCCCACGATCTGCGTGCCGACGAGCGAACAGGCGACGCCGGTGGCGAACCCGGCCCAGACGACCTTGCGCGCTGCGGTCGGGCCGTAGAAGCGGTTCATCAGGTCGTTGACCAGAAAGGCCAGCGGATAGGTCAGCGCCCCCCAGGTGAGGAAGTCGCCAAGCAGAAACTGCACGAGGATGTTCGAGGCCACGACGATCGCGGCCATGGCAAGGATGCCGGGCAAAAGGGAACGGGTCATGTGGTTTCCGTTTTGACAAGGTGGTCGGAGACTTGGCCGCCCGCTGCGTTCCGACAGGCGACGCGGCTCACTATCCCCGCGGGGAGCAAGATGCAAGAACCGTGTGAAAACCCGCGCCGTCCGTGGCGCGTTGCCCCGTCGGGACGGCAGGCCGACATGAACGACCAAGACCAGACAGCGACGAGCACCGCTCCGTCCGCCTGAGGGGCGTTCTGCGCTGCACCTCGACGGAGGAGGCGGAGACCGTCAAGCGACGCCTGCCCGAACACATACGCCCGATGCGCGCCGCGCCGGGATGCCTGTCCCTTGACGCCCAGACGCTTCCGGGCGCCCCATCTTGCCCGAAATACCCAAACCGGGGCCGCGCCCCGGCGCGGCGCGTGACCGGACGCCCGGCCGCGAAGCTTGCCGAAATCCTGCCTCACCGCGCGCAACGTCATGACGTAATACCGACGTGATACCGACGCGATACCGATGTGGCGGCAGACGCCATCCGCACCCCTTTCGCGCTCAGCCCGCGAAGTCCGAAATCACCGCCACGCCCGGCGCCGTCGGCCCGTTGAACGCCCTGAGTTCCGCCGATGCCGCCGACAGCGGAACCTGCCGCGCGATCAGCGGCGCGACATCCACCCGCCCCGCCCCGATCAGCCCCAGCAGCGACGGATAGCGCCAGGCCGGCATCCCGCGCGTTCCGAAAAGAGCGAGGTTCTTCAGATAGATGGCGCTCATGTTGATGGTCTGAAAGGCGGTGTGGCCGACCGGCATGCCGACCTGCACATGCCGCCCCAGGGGCCGCAGGCAGTCGATCGAGGCATTGGTCGTGGCCTCGATCCCCAGCGCCTCGACCGAGACATGCGCGCCGCCCTCCGTCACCGCGCGAATGCGCTCGGCCACATCGCCCTTGCGCGCATCGATGGCCGCCTCCGCCCCCAGCCCCAGCGCATGCTCCAGCTTCTCCGCCACCACGTCCACAACCACCACCCGCGCCCCCAGCGCCTGGCCAAGTATCAGACAAGAAAGGCCAATTCCGCCCGTCCCGTGGATCGCCAGGAACTCGCCCCCCTTCAGCGCGGCGCGGTCGGTCAGCGCGTGCCAGGCCGTCGTCACCCGGCATCCCAGCCCCGCCGCGGTCACCGGCGCCAGCCCCTCGGGCAGGCGGGTGAGGTTATGCGCGCGCGGCACGGCGATGAATTCGGCATAGGCGCCCGGCTCCACGAACCCCGGCAGGCGCTGGTCGGCGCAGTTGTTCGACGCCCCCGACCGGCAGCTTGGACAGGACCCGCAGGCCAGGATGAAGGGTGCGATCAGCCGGTCGCCCACCTGCCAGCCCGACTCCGGCCCCGCCTCGACCACCTCGCCACAATATTCATGCCCCAGGATCTGCCCCGGCTTCACCCGCGGATGCTCGCCCACCCAGCCGTGCCAGTCCGACCGGCAGATGCCGCAGGCCAGCACCTTCAGCACCACGCCATCCTTCTCGCAACCGGGCTCCGGCACCTCCTCGAGGTTCAGATCGGCGTTGTACTCCCTCAAGATCGCGGCGCGCATTGTCTCCTCCCCTTTTTGCGCAGTCAGACACTCGCGCCCGCGCCCCGTCAAGCGCTTGCCCGGGCTGGGCAAGCCGCGCGGGCCGGTCTAACCTGCGCCGAAAACGAGGGAGCAACGAGGGAGCGACGATGATGAGCGGACAGGAACTGGCCGGGCGGCACGCGCTGATCACCGGAGGCGGCACGGGCATCGGGCTCGCCATCGCGCAGGTGCTGGCGGAGCAGGGCGCCGCGGTCACGATCGCCGGACGGCGCGCCGGCGTGCTGGAGGCCGCCGCCGGCCACCCGGGCCTGCACGCGCAGGTCATCGACGTGGCCGACCCCGACAGCGTCGCGGAAGGCTGCGCCGCAGCCATCGCGGCGCGCGGCCCGGTGACGATCTGCGTGCCCAACGCCGGCATCGCCGAAGGGCGGAGCTTCGCCAAGATGGACCTCGCCTTCTGGCGGCGGATGATGGCGATCAACCTCGACGGCGCGATGCTCACCGTGCAGGCCTGCCTGCCCGGCATGCGGCAGGCAGGCTGGGGGCGCACCCTGTTCATGTCCTCCATCGCCGGGCTGAAGGGGCTGAAGGGCGCGCCGGCCTACACGGCGTCGAAACACGGGATGATCGGCCTGATGCGCGGCCTCAGCGAAGATTTCCTGGGTTCGGGCCTGACCTTCAACGCCCTTTGCCCGGGCTATGTCGATACCGAGATCGTCGCGCGCAACACCGACAGCATCGCCGCCCGCGCCGGGATCAGCCAGGAAGACGCCCGCGCGCTCATGGTCAAGACCAACCGCCACCGGCGCCTCATCACCCCGGGCGAGGTCGCCAGCGCCGCGCTCTGGCTCTGCCTGCCGGGCTCGGAATCGATCAACGGCCAGTGCATAGAGATCGCGGGCGGGCAGATGTGAGGCCCGCATGGCGCTTGCCGAACGGCTGACGGGCGGGCTTTCGCCGCAGGGGATCGCGGCGACCTATGCGCTGGGCGCCGCGGGCGGCAGCATCGCCCTGCTGGCGGGCGTCCCGCTTGGCATGCTGATCGGCGCGCTCGTCACCGTCGCCATCGCCTCGGCGGCGGATCTGCGGCTTCTGGGCGCGCCCGTTGCGGTGCCGCAGAAATGGCGCTTCGTCCTGGTGCCGGTGATCGGCGTCGCCATCGGCGCGAATGTCCCGCCCGACTTCCTGGCGCAGGCCGCGCGCTGGTGGTGGAGCCTCGCGGCGCTTCTTCTGTTCGTGCCGCTGGCGCATGCGCTGGGCTACCTGGTCTTCCGCCATCTCGGCCGGATCGATCGGGTCACGGCGCTTTTCGCCGCGATGCCCGGCGGCTTCATCGAGGCGCTGGAGATGGGCGAGAAATCCGGCGCGCAGATGCCGATGCTCATCATGCTGCAATTCCTGCGGCTGATCCTGTGCATCGTGCTCATCCCCATCGCCTTCGCGCTCGCCTTCAACCAGGCGGTGGGCAGCGGCTCGGGCCTCGTCCGGCCGGGGGCGG
>SLKW01000337.1 GCA_007134405.1 Paracoccaceae bacterium | reverse complement strand
CGGGTCGAAGCGGTAGGTGCGCGCGGTCTCCAGCGCCGCACCGTCCACCGCCAGGTCCGACGCCTCGCCGCCGCACAGCTCCAGCACCATGCGCACCGCCAGATCAAGCCCGGGCTCGGTGAACTCGGGATCCACCCCGCGCTCGAACCGGTAGCGGGCGTCCGAGTTGATCTTCAGCGCCCGGCCCGTGGCCGCGATGGTGATCGGGTCCCAATAGGCCGATTCCAGGAACACCTCGGTCGTCGCCTCGGTGCAGCCGCTTTCCTCGCCGCCCATGATCCCGGCGATGCTCTCGACGCCTCGCGCGTCGGAAATGGCCATCATTCCGGGCTCCAGCCGGTAGGTCCTGCCATCGAGCGCGAGGATCTCCTCGCCGCCCTTGGCCGGGTGGATGCGCAGCACGTCGCCCGTCATCCTGGCCATGTCAAAGACATGGAGCGGCCGGTTGAGCCCGAAGGTGAAGAAGTTGGTGATATCGACAAGCGCCGAGATCGGCCTGAGCCCGATCGCCTTCAACCGGTTCTGCAGCCAGGCGGGCGAGGGCCCGTTCGTCACGCCGCGGATCACCCGCCCGGCGAAATGCGGGCAGCCCCGCGCCTTCAGCGCCGGATCGATCTCGATCCTGAGGGGACAATCGAAGGCACCGCTGACGGGCACCAGCGAGAGAGGCTTCAGCGTCCCCAGCCCCCGCGCCGCCAGGTCGCGCGCGATTCCGTGCACGCCAAGCGCATCGGGGCGGTTGGGCGTGACCTTGATGTAGATCATCGGGTCGTTGAGCCCGGCATAGTCGATATAGCGCACGCCCAGGGGCGCGTCCTCGGGCAGGTCGATGATCCCCTCGTGATCGTCGCTGAGTTCCAGTTCGCGCTCGGAACACATCATCCCGTTCGACGCCTGCCCGCGGATCACGCCGGGCTTGAGGTCGACCCCGGTGCCGGGGATATGCGTGCCAACGGGGGCAAAGACACCGACGAGCCCGGTGCGCGCATTCGGCGCGCCGCAGACCACCTGCACCTCCTCGGCGCCGCCGGTCGCGGGGTCCAGCACCTCGACCCGGCAGAGCCGCAGCCGGTCGGCATCGGGATGCGGAGCGGCTTCCAGGATGCGGGCGATGCGAAACGCGCCCAACCGCTCGGCCGGATCGTGGATCTCCTCGACCTCGAGGCCCAGGTCGGTCAGCGCCTCGGCGATCTGATCGAGCGTCGCTTCGGTTTCCAGATGGTCCTTGAGCCAGGACAGGGTGAATTTCATCGCGCGTCCCCAGAACGTTGTGCGGCCTGGCGCAACCCTCGCCCGGCCGATTTGGCGCCCCGCTTAGCCCAACGGGGCGGGCTTGGAAAGCCGTGTCGGCCGCGAAGACACGCCGCTGGATCCGGGGCGACGGGCGGTGCTCCCGCCCCTCGTCAGGCTGTGCTGCGCACAACCTTCCTCGCGTTGGGCCGGGCGCCGCGCTCTGCGAGCGCGGCGAGAGGGCCCTGCCGCCGATGCCCCGCCCTTGCCGCGGGCGTCGAGCATTGCGCAAACACCCCGCCCCGGCCGGTCACGCAGCGGGCCTCGGCGCGCATCGACGCAGTTATCGCGGCCGAACCGCAACGCGCGCAACTGCCATACGCTTGCCATACGGCTGCCATACAGCTGCCATACGCTTGCCGGCCCCCTCCCGGACGGGTTTCGGCGGCCCGGCGCGCCGGCTCAGCGGCGCGGATCGACGTCGTCGCTCTCGTCCTCTTCGTCCTTCTCACCCTCGGACTCGGGCAGGTTGAAGAAGCTGTCGGCATCCGAATAATCGACCGCCTCGGTCTTCTGCTTCCCGGCCTCTGCCTCGCCCATGTCGGAGATCGAGAAATTCTCCAACCCAGCGATATTGCTGGGCAGTTTCGGCTCGGCCGGCATCTCGAGCGACTGCTCGGTCGACACGAGCTTGCGCCGCGCATCGTCATCCATCACGCCGCCCTCAACCGCCTTCTTGCGCGCCGCCTTTTGAACCTCGGAATCCAGTTCCGACTGCCGGCAAAGCCCCAGCGCGACCGGGTCGATAGGCTGGATATTGTTGATATTCCAATGCGTTCTTTCACGGATCGCCTGAATCGACGGGTTCGTCGTGCCAACCAGCTTGCGGATCTGGGCATCCGCCAGTTCGGGGTGGAACTTGATCAGCCACAGGATCGCCGCGGGCCGGTCCTGGCGCTTTGACAGCGGCGTGTAGCGCGGGCCCCGGCGCTTCTCCTCGCCCACGGCGGCGGGGTTGAACTTCAGCTTCATGGTATAGGCCGGGTCGGCCTCGCCCTTCTTGATCTCGACCTCGTCGAGCTGGTTGTGTGCGATCGGGTCGAACCCCTTGACCCCGGTCGCGACATCGCCATCGGCAATGCCCTGCACCTCCAGCTCGTGAAGCCCGCAGAAATCGGCGATCTGCTTGAAGCTCAACGTGGTATTGTCGACCAGCCAGACCGCGGTCGCCTTGGCCATCAGGGGTTTTGCCATCGTCTTGGTCCTTTTCGCTTCCTGTCTTGCGGGCATGGGGCAACGCCCGCCGGGGTCACCGGCCGCGGGCCTTGCGCCGCGCATCCTCGCTTTCGGGGGATGGCGGCTGTATAGAGGGCTGGATCGCGCAAGGAAAGAGAAAACATGGGCCTCGCGTCGCCGCTATCTCGCCTGCTTCTGCTGCTCGCGCTCGCCCTGCCCGCCCCCGCCACGACCGGTGAGGCGCGCTTCGATCACTATCTGCTCGCGCTGACCTGGATGCCCAGCTTCTGCGCGCTGGAAGGCGACGACCGCGACGATGCACGCTGCGCGCCCGGCAGCGGCCACGGCTGGATGGTGCACGGTCTGTGGCCCCAGCACGCCGATGGCACCTGGCCCGAATATTGTCAGACCCGCCACCGCAATCCCTCGCGCCAGCAGACGGCCGCGCAGGCGGACCTCTTTGGCGCATCCGGCCCCGCCTGGCACCAGTGGAACAAGCACGGTCGCTGCACGGGCCTCAGCGCGGACGAATACTTCGCACTGACGCGCGCCGCGCTCGATGCGTTGGTTCTGCCCGACTCCGTCTTGTCGGAAAAGGCCGGTACTCATGTAGCGCCCGAGACAGTCGAAGCCAACTTCATCGCCGCCAATCCGGCCTTCGGCACCGACATGATGATCACCACCTGCCGCCGGGACTACCTTGTCGAACTGCGCATCTGCCTGACCCAGGCGCTACAGCCGCGCCCCTGCGACGAGACTCTTTTGCGCCGCGCCTGCCCGCGCGAGGCCGCGCGATTGCCGCCGCCACGTAACGGACCGGCGCCCTGACGCGCGGGCCCGAACTCACCCGCTTCACCGCCCGAGCGCCGCTGTGACGGCGCAATGATAAAATTTCAACTATACTGACCAGATTATGCAACCTATGATTTTCTGCCGCGTTCAAGCCTCGGGCGCGGGCGACCTTCCTGCCCGGACACAGGACATGGAGAAGCCGATGCCGCCTTTCGCCCCTTTCGCGCTTGCGATCGCGCTGCTCGCCATGCTGGCTGCGCCCGCCGCGAATGCCGGAACAGCCGCGGTGCCGTCCGTCGAGCCGACCATCATCATACCGCCCACGCCAGTGCTAGCGTCTCGCCAGGGCTGGACAGGCGCCTACGGCGGCGTCACCTTCGGGATCGCGCGCTCCGGCCACCGCGTCGGGATCGACGACGCGGGGCGCACGACCGAGCCAAACGTCGCAGGCCACGTCGGCTACAACCTCGACCTCGGCAACTGGATCGCCGGTGGCGAACTCGCCGTCGGGCGCTTCGGCCAAGGCGATGGCGAGACGAGCTGGGGCGCGACGACGCGCTTGCGCGGCGGCCCGGTACTGGGCGCCGAAGGCCGAACCTGG
>SLKW01000349.1 GCA_007134405.1 Paracoccaceae bacterium | reverse complement strand
GTTTTCGCACCTGTCAGCGGGTCGAACTCGGTGATCGCCTCCAGTTCCTCGCCGAAGAACGACAGCCGCCAGGCGCGGTCCTCCAGGTGCGCGGGCCAGACCTCGATCACGTCGCCGCGCACGCGGAACGCCCCGCGCTGGAACGCCGCGTCGTTGCGCCGGTACTGCTGCGCGACCAGTTCCTGAATCACCTTGCGCGGGTCGTACTGTCCGCCGGTTTCCAGATCCTGGGTCATCGCCGAATAGGTCTCGACCGAGCCGATGCCGTAGATACAGCTGACCGAGGCCACGATGATCACGTCGTCGCGCTCCAGGAGCGCCCGGGTGGCCGAATGGCGCATCCGGTCGATCTGCTCGTTGATCTGCGATTCCTTCTCGATATAGGTGTCCGAGCGCGGCACATAGGCCTCGGGCTGGTAGTAGTCGTAGTAGCTGACGAAATACTCGACCGCGTTGTCGGGAAAGAAGCCCTTGAACTCGCCGTAGAGTTGCGCGGCCAGCGTCTTGTTGGGGGCCAGGATGATGGCCGGGCGCTGCGTCGCCTCGATCACCTTGGCCATGGTGAAGGTCTTGCCCGTTCCGGTGGCGCCCAGCAGCACCTGGTTGCGCTCGCCGGCCTCCACCCCCTCGACCAGCTCGGCAATCGCCGTGGGCTGGTCCCCCGCCGGCTCGAACGGCGTCGCCATGTGAAAGCGCCGTCCGCCTTCCAGCTTGGGGCGTCCGGCTGAGGCCTCGGCGGTTGGCGCAAGCTGAGAGTCGGACACGTCGGCACCTTTCGCTGTCAGCCAACACAGGTTGCATCGTCCCGGCCCGGTTTCAAGTGCGGCGTCCCGTCTTCTGCGGCACCCTTGTCTTCGCGCCGCCGCTCGGCCATAACAACCCCGATATCCCCGGAGGTTCGTCATGCGCGCCCGCATCTATCGTCCGTCTCGAAACGCCATGCAGTCGGGCACCGCCCGCACCCGGCGCTGGGTTCTCGAATTCTTCCGCAGCGAGGCCCGCTACACCGAGCCGCTGATGGGCTGGATCGGCTCGACCGACACGCAGGGTCAGGTGCGGCTCCATTTCGACAGCCAGGCCGAGGCCGAGGCCTTTGCCAAGACGCATGGCATCGACTACGTCCTCGTCGCGCCCAAGCCGCGCAGCCCGAACATCCGTCCGCACGGCTATGGCGAGAACTTCGCGACCAACCGCCGGCAGGTCTGGACGCACTGAGCCTTCGCGAACCGGTCCACTCCGCAGCCCGGTGCCGTAGCCGCACCCAGCTACCCGCGCCTCCGAACGGCGCGCCTCATGCGAGGGTGACGCGGGCATAGCCGGCGCTATCTGTGGCCGGTGATCCAGACCGGAGGTCTCCATGTCGCTCTGCCGCCGCACGTTTCTGCTGGGCGCGCCCGTCGCGCTGACCGCCTGCGCCCGCACACCCGCCTCTCCCCCACCGCCGCTGCCACCGATCACGCTGGAAGATGCCTTTGCCGGTCGCGCGGTGGGCGCGGGCGTGTTCCGCGTCTGGCTGACGGGGCAGGAACGGCGCTTCACGGCACGCCTGGACGGCCGGCTCGAGGGCGACCGCCTGACCGTGGTGGAGGATTTCGTCTACGACGATGGCGATGAGAACCGGTTGACCTGGGTCTTCGACCGCACCGGGCCGGGCCGCTGGCAAGGCCGGCGCGAGGATACCGTGGGCCCCGCCGAGGTGATCGAGACCGGCACCGAGATCCGCCTGACCTACACGGCCGATTTCGAATCGCCCGACGGGGTGACGCGGCTCGGCTTCTCCGACGTCATCTACTTCGGCCCGGACGGGCGGATCATCAACGACGCCATCGTCACCCGCTGGGGCCTGCCCGTCGCGCGCGTCCGGTTCGAGATGATCCGCCAGTAGACAGGCCACCCCGGTCAGCACCGCGCCGGGGACCGCGGCCCTCCGACCCGTCATGACCCGCACTGGGGAGCGGTGCCGCAACCATTTGCGCGCCCCTCGGCTTCTTTCCGCCTCGGCATCCTCCATTCTGCGTTTCCGGCCGGAACCCCCGGGCGGCCCGGGGCGTTGAAGGCTCAAGCGTTGGCCCGATCCCGCTTTCGTCCGTAGGACGCCAGGCGCGCGATCCGGCCGATACGCAGATATGGAGGACAAGATGGACAAGGTTCCCTTTCTAGCCCGGCTCGGCATGGCGGGACTCGCCGTCGTCGTCGCGGTGGCGCTTGCCGGCTCCCAGAGCATGTTGGCCCAACCCCTGGCGCTGATCGCGGCGCTCGGCGCGCTATTGGCCCTTGGCACCGGCGCCTCCTCGGCGCGCAAGCCCGAGCGGGTGCGGGTGAAGGCCGAAAGCCCCGTCCCGCCGGTCCGCCGGAACCGGTGACGCCGCACCCATGACCCTGCCCGTCGCGATCGTCATACCGAGCTGGAATCGGGCGCCACTGGTCGGGCAGGCCGTGCTGGCGGCGCTCGAGCAGTCGCATCCCGATACGGTCGCGATCGTGATCGACGACGGCTCGACCGATGACACGCCCGAGGTGCTGGCCGCGCATGCCGACGATCCGCGCCTTTCGATCGTCCGCCTGGCCCGCCACCTGGGCACTGCGGCGGCCAAGAACGTCGGGCTGATGCTGGCCGGCACGCGCGCGGTGACCTTTCACGACTCCGACGATCTGCCGCACCGCGACAAGGTCGCCCGGCAAGCCGAGGCGATGACGCAGCCCGGCATCGTCGCCGAACCCGGCCTGAACTGGAGCGCCGCCGGCCACAGCCCCGGCGTGCCCCTGCAGATCGGCGCCGTCCTCTGCCACCACGACCTCGTGCTGCGCTCGGGCCGCGTCGTGCAGGTCCGCCGCAGCCTGTCGCTGGTCGACGACCTGTTTCCCAACCTGCAGCTCGGCACGGAAGAGAAGGGCGACTGGACACATGTGAATTCGGGCCTTTTCCACCCTTCGGTCTTCGAACGGCTGGGCGGTTTCGCCAACTCGATCGAGGAGGACCGCGATTTCCGCAACCGCCTGATCCTCTCGGGCGCGATCGTCTGGATCCTCGATGCCGTGCTCTTCAGCAAGATCGAGACCGAGGATGCGCTGACCCAGGCCCCCGAGACGAACTACGCCAGCCCCCGGCGCGCAGCCGACCGCGCGCAGGTCTGGCAGCGGGTGGCCGACTGGCGCAGCGGGAACGCGCTCGCCCCCGAACCCGTCGACCTGCCCGACCTGGACATCGCCGACATCACCAACCCCGCCAACCTGCAACTCTCGGCCACCCCCGCCAGCCCGGCCACGCGCGAGGCGCTGCAAGCCGCGCTCGACCGCGCCGGCGGCCCGGCGGTGGCCGCATGAGCCGCAACTGAACACCCGCCGCCCCGCAAGGCGCGGCATCCGAACTCAGGACCATTGAAGGGAGAACCCGCCATGTCCGCCGACGATCCGATCTTCACCCCCACCGCCGACACGCAGAAAGGCAGCGACACCACCGAGCGCGCGATGCGCCGCGGCGCGGGCGGCGAAACCCATCAGGAGCCCGACGGCCCGCGCCTAACGACCGCCCAGGGCATCCCCGTCTCGGACAACCAGAACACGCTGCGCGCCGGCCCGCGCGGGCCCAGCCTTCTGGAAGACTTCGCCATGCGCGAGAAGATCTTCCATTTCGACCACGAACGTATCCCCGAGCGGGTCGTGCATGCCCGCGGCTACGGCGTGCACGGCTATTTCGAGACGACCGAGGCGCTTTCGGACATCACCGCCGCGCATCTTTTCCAGGAAGCCGGGCGGCGCGTGCCGGCCTTCGTGCGCTTCTCGACCGTCGCGGGCAACAAGGGCTCGATGGACCTCGCGCGGGACGTGCGCGGCTTCGCCGTCAAGCTCTACACCGAAG
>SLKW01000082.1 GCA_007134405.1 Paracoccaceae bacterium | reverse complement strand
GACCGGATCAGCGGCTTCATGTTCCACAACAACTGCGAGAACGCCGATTTCGACCGTTTCGACCGGATGCTCGGTCATATCGAGCAGCGCTTCGGCTTTCTGATCCGGCAGATGGACTGGATCAGTCTCGGCGGCGGAATCCACTTCACCGGCGAAGGCTATCCGCTGGAGCGGCTGGCCGAGCGGTTGAAGCGGTTCGCGGGCGAGAACGGGGTGCAGGTCTACCTGGAGCCCGGCGAGGCGGCGATCACCAATTCGGCCACGCTGGAGGTGACGGTGCTGGACACGCTCTTCAACGGCAAGCACCTGGCCATCATCGACAGTTCGACCGAGGCGCATATGCTCGATCTGCTGATCTACCGCTCCAGCGCCAAGATGCTGCCCGATGACGGCCCGCACGAATGGATGATCTGCGGAAAGTCCTGTCTGGCCGGCGACATCTTCGGCGAGTTTCGGTTCCCCGAGCCCTTGAAGGCCGGCGACCGGCTGTCGATCCAGGACGCCGCGGGTTACACGATGGTCAAGAAAAACTGGTTCAACGGCGTGAAGATGCCGGCCATCGCGATCCGTGAACTGGACGGCACAGAGCGGCTGGTGCGCGATTTCGACTACGAGGACTTCGCCGCGGCGCTGTCGTGACCGCGCGCCCCGAAACAAGGAGGGACATAATGAAGAAAAACGTGCTCATCATCGGCGCCGGGGGCGTGGCGCAGGTTACCGCGCACAAATGCGCGCAGAACAACGACATCCTGGGCGACATCCATATCGCCAGCCGGACGAAGGCGAAATGCGACGCCATCGTGGAAAGTGTGCGCGACAAGGGCTCGATGAAGGTCGACGGCCGGCTCGAGGCGCACCAGGTCAATGCGCGGGACTCGGCCGAGGTCGCCAACTTGATCGACAAGACTGGCGCGCAGATCGTCATCAACGTGGCGCAGGCCTTCGTGAACATGCCGGTGCTGGAGGCCTGCATCGAGAAGGGCGTTGCCTACATGGACACGGCGATCCACGAGGAGCCCGACAAGATCTGCGAGACGCCGCCCTGGTACGCGAACTACGAATGGAAGCGGAAGGACCGCTGCGCCGAGAAGGGCGTGACGGCGATCCTGGGCGTGGGCTTCGATCCGGGCGTGGTGAACGCCTATGCGCGTTACGGGATCGACACGTTCCTTGATGAGCTCGAATCCATCGATATCGTGGACATCAACGCCGGTTCGCACGGGCGC
Source organism: Paracoccaceae bacterium (assembly GCA_007134405.1). Classification (GTDB taxonomy): domain Bacteria; phylum Pseudomonadota; class Alphaproteobacteria; order Rhodobacterales; family Rhodobacteraceae; genus Pararhodobacter. Next base: position 2,638 of record SLKW01000082.1, on the reverse strand, counting down.
TGGTTCAGCACCAATTTCGACCCCGAGATCAACTTCCGCGAGTTCACGGGCACGGTCTATTCCTGGCAGAACGGCGCCTGGCAGGCGAACCGGATGTTCGAGGTGGGCAAGGAATGGGACCTGCCGGTCGTGGGCAAGCAGAAGGCCTACATGACCGGCCATGACGAGGTGCACAGCCTCGCCACCAATTACCCGCATGCCGACGTGCGCTTCTGGATGGGGTTCTCGGACCATTACATCAATGTCTTCACGGTGCTGAAGAACCTTGGCCTTCTGTCCGAACAGCCGGTGAAGACCGCCGAGGGGCTGGAGGTGATTCCGCTCAAGGTCGTCAAGGCGGTGTTGCCCGACCCGTCCTCGCTGGCGCCGGACTATACGGGCAAGACCTGCATCGGCACGCTGGTGAAGGGCAAGAAGGGCGGCCAGCCGGCGGAAGCCTTCGTCTACAACGTCGCCGACCACAAGGAGGCCTATCTGGAGGTCGGAAGCCAGGGCATCAGCTACACCGCTGGCGTGCCCCCCGTGGCGGCCGCCATCCTGATCGCGCAAGGCGACTGGGATACCCAGACGATGGTGAATGTCGAGGAACTGGACCCCAAACCCTTCTTCGAGGTGCTCGACCGGATCGGCCTGCCGACGCGCGTAAAGGACGCGCAGGGTGACCGGCCCTGGAGCGAGTAAGGTCTCGCGCAGTCCAGCGCCGCGCGGAATGACCGAAGGGAAATCACGGCGACGGGGTGCAGGTCGCAGCCCGTCGATTCACGATCGCTCCAACCCCACCCTGAGCTCTGCCGCGACGCGCACCATCTCTTCGGCGGGCAGCTGCGGCGGAATGGCATACCCTTCGGGTCCATCCGCCAGATACGCAGCCGAAGAGACGTCATGGACATGGTGCATCGGCACGACATGGGCATGCGCGTGCGGAACATGGATGCCTGTGAAGAAGAGCGCCACGCGCTCCACCCCGTAGAGCCGCTTCATGGCGCGGGCCAGATGCTGGGCGCAGGTCGTCACGCGCGCGGCGAGGTCCTGCGGCAGATCCTCGAACCACACATGGTGATCCTTGGGGATGACCAGTGTGTGCCCCGGGCGGATCGGGTGCAGGTCCAGGAAGGCGAGGATATGGTCGTCCTCATGGACCTTGTGCGCCGGAAGGTCGCCGCGCGCGATCCGGCAAAACAGACAATCGGTGCTCACGAATCCGGCCTTTCGTCTTGGATGCCCTCCAGCCAGGTGGCGATGAAGGGGCCCATGCCCTCGACGATCGCCGCGACACCCTCGGCGCTCGGGTGCAGATGGTCGTCCTGCATCAACTCCGAATAACTCAATCCCAGGTCGTACTTGTCGCTGATCGGTTGCAGCATGTTTGGATAGAGCGGCGCATCGAAATCCTCCGAGAGCTCAAGATACATCGCCTCGAACGCATCGCGGAACTCGGGACCATAGTTGCCCGGCGCGGGCAGGCCCACCAGCATGGCGGGCACACCCTCGTCCGTGAGCCGTTCCAGTATCGCTTGCAGGTTTGCCCGGCTCGTTGCCGGGTCGATCCCGCGCAGAAGGTCGTTCCCGCCAAGTGCGACCATCATGGCATCCGGCTCGTCGGCAAGCGTCCAGTCAATCCGCGACCGCCCGCCCGCGGTCGTATCGCCGCTCACGCCCGCGTTGATCACGATGACGTCAAGGCCCTCGGCTTGAAGCCAGGCCTCGAGCTGCGGCACCAGTCCTTCCTCCTGCGGCAGACCGTAACCTTGGGTCAGGGAATCGCCGAGCGCCACCAGCCGAAGCGGCTCGTCGCCGGCATGGGCGACGCCGGAGAGGCCGAGCGCGAGCGTGAAGATACCGGCCACGACGCTGCGCTGCGGCTTGTCACCCTTCCGCAAAAGCCCATATGCCGATGAACACATTGGTACGAGGTAAGCTTGCATGACCGATCCCGTTTTGTCCTTGAAGGACGCGGCGCTGACCCTGCAGGGCAATGCCGGCCCGGTTGAGATACTGCGGGGCATCACGCTCGATGTCCACCGCGGCGAAACGCTGGGGCTGGTCGGTCCGTCGGGGTCGGGCAAGTCGTCGCTCCTGATGCTCATGGGCGGGCTGGAAAGCGCCACCGGAGGGTCGGTGCACGCGCTGGGCCACGATCTGACGGCGCTCGACGAGGATGCGCTCGCGCGGTTCCGCAGGGGCAATATGGGGGTGGTCTTCCAGTCTTTCCACCTGATCCCGACGATGACGGCGCTGGAAAACGTTGCGACGCCGCTGGAACTGGCCGGCCGCGCCGACGCCTTCGACCGCGCCGAGGATGAATTGCGCGCCGTCGGGCTGGAGCCGCGGATGCACCACTACCCGGCGCAAATGTCGGGGGGCGAGCAGCAGCGCGTGGCGCTGGCCCGCGCCGCAGCCCCCCGTCCGGCGATCCTTCTGGCCGACGAGCCGACGGGCAACCTGGACGGCACCAATGGCGAGGCGATCATGCAGCTTCTCTTCAGCCTGCGCGACCGGCACGGGGCGACCTTGGTGCTGGTCACCCATGCCCCCGACCTGGCGGCGCGTTGCGACCGGGTGATCCGCCTCGATGACGGGCGCATCGCCGGTGAGGAGCGGCAAATGGAGGCCGCGCAATGAGCTTCCCGGTGGCGCT
>SLKW01000043.1 GCA_007134405.1 Paracoccaceae bacterium | reverse complement strand
GGATCACGTCGCTGGTCTGCATGCCCGCCTCGCGCGCCGGGCCTTCCATGACGTCGGTCACCATCGCACCGCGCGCGCGCTCAAGCCCCAGCGCATCGGCGACATCCTCGGTCACATCCTGAATCCGCACGCCCAGCCAGCCGCGGCGGGTGGTGCCGAATTCGCGTAACTGCTCGACGACCTGCGTGGCCACGGCCGAGGACATCGCGAAGCCGATCCCGATGGACCCGCCGGTGGGCGACAGGATCGCTGTGTTCACGCCGATCACCTCGCCGTCCATGTTGAACAGCGGCCCGCCCGAGTTGCCGCGGTTGATCGCCGCGTCGGTCTGGATGAAGTCGTCGAAATTGCCCTGCAGTGCGCGCCCCTTGGCCGAGATGATGCCCGCCGAGACCGAAAATCCCTGACCCAGCGGGTTGCCCACGGCGATGACCCATTCGCCGACCCGCGCCGTCTCGCTGTCGCCCCAGGGGACATGCGGCAGTTCAGCGTCGGTGTTGACCTTCAGAAGGGCGATGTCGGTCGCCGGATCGGTGCCGACCAGTTCAGCCGACAGCGTCTGACCGGCGAAAAGTTCCACGCGGATCTCGTCGGCGCCTTCAATGACGTGGTTGTTGGTGACGATATAGCCGTCCTCGGAAATCACGAAACCCGAACCCAACGATTGGCTCTGCCGTGGACGCTGCCGCCGCTCGCCGTCACGGTTGAAGAACTCCTCGAAGAATTCCTGAAAGGGCGACCCTTCGGGCATCTGCGGCCCGCCTCGGTCAAGCTGCGAGGCCATCCGCGTCGAGGTCGTGATGTTGACCACCGCGGGGCTGACCGCCTCGGCCAGGTCGGCGAAACTGACCGGGCGCTCTTGCGGGTTGTCGGCAAAAGCCGGCAGCGCCAACGCAAGCACCGCCAACAGCGCGATCAGTTGCGCCATGAACGGCCAGGCCGCGCGGCGCGGGCGCGGGACCGCCAACGCTTTCGGCTGGGTCCGACGCGCAGGGTCGTGGGGATGTGTGGGCATGCAATCCTCTCTTGCCATGAAGCGGGCCGCACTCGTCGAGTGACCCGCATTCGTATATCGGGCGCAAGATAAGCGGAATTTTCGGCAACGCAAACCGCGTGCTGGAGTTTCAAGCGATGGTGAAGGCGCCGTGATGCGCCTCGCTGGCTGCCGCCACGCGTCAGCCCTGCCCCGAAACGATGTAACGAGTGAACCGCGCCGCGTCCGATCCCATGAGCCTGGCATGTTCCTGCAATGCGAAGCGGTCGGTCATCCCGGCGACGTAATCGGCCACAACCCGCGCCAGCGCCGCTTCATCCTGCGCCGCGGCGACGTCGACGCGCCATTCGGGCGGCAGCAGGCTTGGATCGCCGAGGTAGAGCGCGAACAGGTCGCGCACGACTTCCGTCACTTCGGCGCGCATCGCCACAACCTTCGGGGCGCGATACATGCGCTCGAACAGAAACTGGCGGATGACCTTCAATTCCCGAAACAGCCGATCCGAAAACCGAATGATCGTGACGCCCAGCGCTCGCACCGCATCGGCGTTCTCGGGCTCGGCCGCCTGCAGCCGGTGGCGGGCGACGGCGATCACATCCTCGACCATCGTGCCGAACACGCGCCTCAGCGCCTCGTGCCGCCGGCGCATCGGCTCCAGCCCCGGATAGAGCGCATCGACCTCGGCAAAGGCTTGGCTGGTGATCGGCAGCTCGAGCAAATCTTCCTCGGTGAACAGACCCGAGCGCAGCCCGTCGTGCAGATCGTGGTGGTTGTAGGCGACGTCGTCGGCGATGGCCGCCACCTGGGCCTCGGCAGAGGCATGGGTGTGCAGGTGCAGATCGTGCTGGGCGTTGTAGTCGACCAGCGCCACCGGCAGCGGTCCCTTGCGCGGCGCGCCATCGGGCAGGACGAGCGGCCCGTTGTGCTTGGCGATGCCCTCCAGCGTTTCCCAGGTCAGGTTCAGACCGTCGAATTCGGCGTAGTGCCGTTCCAACCGCGTGACGATCCTGAGCGCCTGGGCATTATGGTCGAACCCGCCATATGGCGCCATCAATGCCGCCATCGCCTCTTCGCCGGTATGGCCAAAGGGGGTGTGACCGAGGTCATGGGCCAGTGCGATGGCCTCGGCCAGGTCGGTGTTCAGCCCCAGAGCCGCAGAGAGAGTGCGCGCGACCTGCGCCACTTCTATCGAATGCGTCAACCGTGTGCGGTAATAATCGCCCTCGTGCTCAATGAAGACCTGGGTCTTGTGCTTCAGCCGCCGGAAGGCCGAGGAATGGATGATCCGGTCCCGGTCACGCTGGAATTCCGAGCGAAAGGTCGAGATCCGTTCAGGGTATAGCCGCCCACGGCTTTGCGCCGGATCGGCGGCGAAGGGGGCATCGAATGCTGTGGCGGTCATTGCAGCTCCTGTCGGCGGCGGGCTTGCCCGAACGCGCGGCGCCGCTTATATCCGAGCAAGCCAATCGGATAAACGTCGAAAGTTCTGGTCCGCCGCATGAATCTTCCCCCGAAAGTGACTGATCGCGCCTTTTCCCGTCTGGCAGAGATCGCAGAGGATTCCGGTGAGGCGTGCGCCTTGCGTGTCGCGGTCGCGGGGGGCGGATGTTCGGGGTTCCAGTACGAGATCACGCTGGACGAACAGGCTGAGGATGACCTGGTTCTCGAAAAGGACGGGCAGCGTGTCCTCGTCGATCCGGTGTCGTTGCCCTTCCTGGCGAATGCAACAATCGACTTTTCAGACGAACTGATCGGCGCGCGGTTCGTGATCAACAATCCCAATGCAGCGTCGAGCTGCGGCTGCGGCATCAGTTTTTCGATGTAATCCTAGCGCCGCGCGGCGGCGAGCGCCGCGCTGAGCGGCGCGGGCGAGGCGGCGGCATCCATCCTCCGCCCGGCGCGTTGCTGCAACGCCTCCAGCATCTGGGGATGAGACGCGCGACCAACCAACGCGACTGCCTGCCCCGCCTCGACCTCCTGCGCAACGCGGTCGAAGAGCGCCAGAACAGCCGAGCGTTCGTCCAGTGCCGGGTCAATGGTGCTGACCAGACGCGCGTGTGGAACGCCGCCCTCCGCGTCCGAAACCAGATCTTGTTCCGGAACGACAAGCGCAAGGCCGGATCCGGCGATCGCGTCGCTCAGGTGCTGCGCGCCATCGGAACCCTCTGAAAAGGTTGCTGGCGTCACCAGCCACGCAACCGCCTCGGGGATCGCGTCGCGCTGCGCGGCAAGCGCATCGGCTACTACTGGCTCGGTGAGCAGGATAGCCACTTCGTGCCCGGCGGACCGATAGGCGATTGCCCGGCGCGGCGCGTCCGGATCGGATGGGTCGAGTGCAACGGTTACCGGGGCCCGAAGCGCCAACAGCGCAGCCTCAGCGCCGCGTTCGGCAGGTGCATCAACCAAGAGCACCGCAAAAAGCGGCCGCTCGGCAGGCACGTGGAACACTGCCGCATAGCGCTCCCAAGCCGGCGCGTCGCCGGACTCCGGTTCCGTGGTCGCCGCCTCTTGCTCCAACCGTTCGGTTACCGAGTCCTCGAGTTCGGCGACATCGTGCTCGACCGATTCGGGCACGTCATCAGCACCGACCGCGGCGCGTTCTTCCGCCAGTGCGCGCGCCGTGGCGGCGGTTTCGGCCCCAGGCTCCCGTCCGGGCGTTTCGTCTGCCGTCCCTTCATTCGGCATCTCAGCGGCTTCGGTGGGCTCTTCAGGTACCGGCGCGCCCTGCAGCGCGACATCCTCGCTCGCCGCGAGCGCTTCGCCCCCGCTCAACTCTTCTGCGACCGGATCAACTGGAGCTTGTGAGGCGTCGGCAGCCTCCGGTGCGGCATCCGTTGCGGGCTCGCCAGGAGACAGCGGCTCATCATCGTCTTGT
>SLKW01000323.1 GCA_007134405.1 Paracoccaceae bacterium | reverse complement strand
CGCGGTCGGCCTCGGTCAGATTCACGGAGTGGTCGCCGATGTCGAGCCGGCGGCCCGAAAGGCGGCAGGGCAGCAGGTTCGTCGATCCGATGAAGCCCGCCACGAAGGCATTGGCCGGGTCGCGGTAGAGATCCATCGGCGCGCCCATCTGCTGCACGCGGCCCTGGTCCATGACGATCAGGACGTCGGCCATGGTCAGCGCCTCCTTCTGGTCGTGGGTGACCACGACGGTGGTGACGCCGAGGCGCTGCTGAAGCTGTCGCAACTCGACCTGCATGTGTTCGCGCAGGTTGGCGTCGAGCGCCGAGAGCGGCTCGTCGAGCAGAAAGACTTTGGGGTCGATGGCGAGGCCGCGGGCGATGGCGACGCGCTGGCGCTGGCCGCCGGACAACTGGTGGATACGCCGGTCGCCGACATCGGGCAGGCGCACGAGGTCGAGAAGCTCCGCGGCGCGTTTTCGCCGCCGCGCACGACCCACGCCCCGGATCGCCAGCGGATAGGCGATATTCTCGGCCACGCTTAGATGCGGGAAAAGCGCGAGCGACTGGAAGACCATGCCGAAGTCGCGCTTGTGCGTGGGCACCCGCGTCTGGTCCTGCCCGGCGACGAGGACCTGGCCTGCGCTCGGTTCCTCGAGCCCGGCGATGAGGCGCAGAAGCGTGGTCTTGCCGCAGCCCGAGGGGCCGAGCAGGCAGACGAAGCGGCCGTCGGGGATCTCGAGCGTGACGTCCTCGACCGCCGTGGTGGAGCCGAAGCGCTTGGTGAGCCCACGCAGGGCGAGTTCGGTCATGCAAGGCACCCGAAGGTTACGGCCCGGGTGCGGACCCGGGCCGGAGGCACGATCAGCCGGTGATCATCTCGGACCATTGCTGGTTCACCCAGTCGGCGCGATCCACGTAGAGATCGTAATAGGGCAGGATCGGTTCCTGGTCCGAGGCGACGGCGGCGAATTCCTCGTCCGTCAGGTCGGTCAGGTCGCGGTTGACGGTCGGCGCGGTGCCCACGAAGCGCGCGAGCGTGGCCTGCACCTCAGGCTGCGCCATGTAGTTGATGAATTCCTGTGCCTGGTCGATCGCCGCTGAGGCGGAGGAGACGACCCATGAGCCCGAATCGAGCACCGCGCCTTCGTCAGGAAAGGTCGAGCGCACCGGCTGGCCGTCGGCCGCGGCGAGGCCGGTGACGTCGTGGTAATACTGGCCCATAGGGATCTCGCCGGTTTCAAGCGCCTGCTGGAACTGTCCCTCATCACGGTACCAAAGGCGGACATTGGGACGCAGTTCGGCCAGCTTCTCCAGCACCTCCATCACGCCTTCCTCGGTGCCCAGGATGTCGGTCCCGCCGAAGTGCGTTGTCGCGGTGATCTCTAGCAGGAAGGAATTCGACGCCAGCGCCAGGAGGCCCAGGCGGTCGCGGTTCTCCTCGTCCCAGAGCGCGCGCCACGAGGTCGGCGGCTCGGGGTAAACATCGGTGTTGGTCACCAGCGTGATGTACCAGCTCACCGCGCCCGTGCCGTAGAAGGTGCCGTCGTCGTATTCATGGACGAAATGCGCGGGCAGGTTCTCACGGTTGGGCACGGCGTCGGGGTCGAGTTGCGCCCAGAGACCCGCGCGCTCGCCGCGGATGCGCGCGACCTGCGCCATCATCGACACGTCGGCCGGCGCCTGGCCGGCGCGCGCGGCCTGCTGGAGCTGAACGAGCCAGGCCTCGCCCGTGGGGGTACCGATCGATTCGACCTCTATCCCCGTGGCCTCAGTGAAGTCGGGGAAGATGTGGGCGTCGAAACTGTCCTGGAAATAACCGCCATAAGTGCCGACCCGCAGCGGCGCCATTTGCGCGCGTAAAAGCGAGGGCGCGGCCAGAACGCCGATACCGGTCGCCGCACCAGATGCAAGAAAGGATCTTCTTTTCATTACCAGACTCCCTGTTGGACCACGTCGTTCTGCGGAACCCCCGGCAGGACGCAGAGCATTTCGTAAAGAAGATTGGCGCCGATGAGCGCCGTGTTGCCGGAAGTGTCGTAGGGCGGCGAGACCTCGACAAGGTCGCCGCCCACGAGGTTCAGGCCCGTGCAACCTCGCACGATCTCGAGCGCTTGCCAAATGCTCAGCCCGCCGGGTTCGACCGTGCCGGTGCCCGGCGCGAAGGCGGGATCGAGGCTGTCGATGTCGAAGCTGAGATAGACCGGCACGTCCCCGATCTTGTCGCGGATCATCTCCATCAGCGGGATCAACGAGCGGTACCAGCAAGCCTCGGCCTGGATCGCGGTCCAGCCCTGCGCGCGGCCCCAGTCGAAATCCTCGGGCGAGTATCCGGTACCGCGCAGACCGATCTGAAAGACCTTCTCGTTGATCAGGCAGCCATCCTCCCAGGCGCGGCGGAAGGGGCAACCATGGGCCACCGTCTCGCCGAACATCGTCTCGTTGATGTCGGCATGGGCATCGACATGGACGAGCGCCACGGGCCCATGTTTCTTCTTGATCGCGCGCAGGATCGGCCAGGTGAGCGTGTGATCGCCGCCGAGCGTGAGCGGGATCGCCCCATGCGCGAGCGCCTCGTCGTAGAAGGCGGTGATGATGTCGACGGATTTTTTCAGGTCGAAGGTGTTGATCGGCACGTCGCCGATATCGGCAACCTGCAAATGCTCGAATGGCGCCGCGCCGGTGGCCATGTTGTAGGGCCGCAGCATCCGGCTTTCATCCCGGATCTGGCGTGGTCCGTGGCGGGTGCCGGCGCGGTTCGAGGTGCCGATATCCATCGGGATCCCGATGAAGGCCGCGTCGAGCCCTTCGGCCGTCGGCTGGCTGGGCAGGCGCAGCATGGTTGCCGGGCCGCCGAAGCGCGGCATGTCGTTGCCGCCGAGCGGCTGGTTGAAACTCCGCTTGTCCATTTGGGCTCCGGTTCAGGGCAGATGATAGGTCTTAATCTCGACGAAATCCTCAAGCCCGAAACGCCCGCCCTCTCGCCCGTTGCCCGAGTGCTTGTAGCCGCCGAAGGGGCTGCCGTAGCGGTGCGGTCCACCGTTGACATGTACCATACCCGCCCTGAGCTGGCGCGCGACGCGCTCGGCCCGGGCCGGGTCGCCCGTCTGCACGAAGGCGGCGAGGCCGTAGGGGGTGTCGTTGGCGATGGCGATGGCCTCCTCCTCGGTCTCGAATGGGATCAGGCAGAGGACCGGGCCGAAGACCTCTTCGCGGGCGATTCGCATATCGTTCGAGACGTTGCCGAAGATCGTCGGGCGGACGTAGTAGCCGCGATTTATCCCATCCGGCCGGCCGGGACCGCCGACCAGAAGCTCGGCCCCCTCGGCGATGCCGGCCTCGATCAGCGACTGGACGCGGCCGAACTGGATGTCGCTGACGAGCGGTCCCAGATGCGGGCCTTCCTGCTGCGGATCGCCTACCGCCTGCGCCTGCGCGGTTTCCACGGCGAGCGCGGCGGCGCGGTGGTAGGCGCTGCGCTCTATCAGCATCCGGGTCGGGGCGTCGCAGCTCTGACCGGTATTGAGGAAGCATTCTTCGACGCCGGCGGGTACCTGCGCCTCGAGGTCGGCATCCGCGAAGACGATGTTGGGGGACTTGCCGCCCAGTTCCAGTGTGACGCGCTTCACGGTGTCGGCGCCGTCCTTGGTGACCGCGATGCCAGCGCGGGTGGAGCCGGTGAAGGACATCATCGCGACGTCCGGATGGCGAGAGAGCGCCGAACCGACCTCGGTCCCCTCGCCATTCACGAGGTTGAAGACGCCCTGTGGAAAACCCGCCTCGTCCAGCATTTCGGCATAAAGAAGCGCGCTTAGCGGGGTGAATTCGGATGGCTTCAGGATACAGGTGCACCCGGTGGCGAGCGCGGGAATGACCTTGAGCGCGATCTGGTTG
>SLKW01000003.1 GCA_007134405.1 Paracoccaceae bacterium | reverse complement strand
GGCCCCGACGCGGCGGGGCGGTACCGGTCGGGTTGGGGGTGTTGCGGCACAGGCGCGGGGCAGCGCGCGCATCTGCCACCCACATGCCACCCACATGCCACCCACGTGCCACCCGCCCGTGTGGCGGTCGCGTCAGCCGTAATGCGCGACCGGCGTGCCCGCCAGCGCGGCCATGTTCAGAAGCCCCCGCGCGGTGATCGAGGGGGTCACGATATGCGCCCGGTTGCCCATTCCCATCAGGATCGGCCCGACCTCGAGTCCGCCGGCGCGCATCTTGAGGATGTTGCGCACAGCCGAGGCCGCATCGGTCGAAGCGAAGATCAGCACGTTGGCCGGGTCGTCGAAACGCGCACCGGGAAAGATCCGCGCGCGCAATTCGGGATCGAGCGCGGCATCCACTGTCATCTCGCCCTCGTAGATGAAGTCGGGCTTGGCCGCGTCCAGCAGATCAAGCGCGGCGCGCATCCGCCGGCCCGACCCGGTGTCGAGATTTCCGAACTGCGAATTCGAGCACAGGGCGATCCGCGGTTCGATTCCGAAGCGGCGCACATGGCGCGCCGCGCCGATCGCGGTCTCCGCGATCTCTTCCGGAGTGGGTTCGGGGTGAACCTGGGTGTCGGCGATGAAAAGATTGCCCTCGGGCTGAAGCATCAGGCTGAGCGCTCCGACCGGGTGGAAGCTTCCGCGCCCGAGGATCTGGCCCACGTAATTCAAATGCCACAGGAACTGCCCGAACGTGCCGCAGATCATGCTGTCGGCTTCGCCCCGGTGCACCATGACGGCGCCGATGGCTGTGGTGTTGGTGCGCATGACCGCCCGCGCAATATCGGGCGTGACGCCGCGCCGTTCCATCAGTCCGTGGTAGGTTTCCCAATATTCGCGGTAGCGCGGGTCGTCCTGCGGGTTGACAATGTCGAAATCCACGCCCGGCCGGATCGCGAGTCCGGCGCGTTCGCAGCGCAGCGCGACCACCTCGGGCCGTCCGATGAGAATCGGCACCTCGGTCGTGTCTTCCAGGATCGCGTGGGCCGCGCGCAGCACGCGCTCGTCCTCGCCTTCGGCAAAGACGATCCGGCGGCTGGCCTGGCGCGCGGCCTCGAAAACCGGTCGCATGATCATCGCCGAGCGGAAGACCGAAGCGTCGAGCGTCTGCTTGTAAAGCTCCAGATCCACGAGCGGACGCGCCGCAACGCCCGATTCCATCGCCGCCCGCGCCACCGAGCTGGCGACAACGCCCATCAACCGCGGGTCGAAGGGTTTCGGGATCAGGTAGTCGGCGCCGAAGGTGAGCTGCTCGCCCTTGTAGGCCGCCGCCGCCTCGGCCGAGGTCGTGGCGCGGGCGATGGCCGCGATCCCCTCGATGCAAGCGATCTGCATCTCGTCGTTGATCTGCGTCGCGCCGACGTCGAGCGCACCCCGGAAGATGAAGGGAAAGCAGAGGACGTTGTTCACCTGGTTCGGAAAGTCCGACCTGCCGGTGGCGATGATCGCGTCAGGCACCGCCGCGCGGGCGACATCGGGCATGATCTCGGGCGTGGGGTTCGCAAGCGCGAATATGATCGGCCGAGGCGCCATGCGCGTGATCATCTCGGCCGACAGCACGCCGGGGCCCGACAGGCCCAGGAAAAGATCGGCGCCCTCGATGACCTCGTCGAGTTGCCGTTTGTCGGTCCGCTGGGCATAGGCGGCCTTCTGCGGATTCATGTCCACTTCCCGGCCTTCATGCACGAGCCCATGCAGATCGCAGAGCCAGACGTTTTCGCGCTTCACCCCCAGCTTGAGGAGCATGTTGAGGCAGGCGATCCCCGCCGCGCCGCCGCCGGTCGAGACGACCTTGATCTCGTCGAAGGATTTTCCAGCGATGCGCAGCGCATTCGTGGCGGCGGCGCCGACGACGATGGCCGTTCCGTGCTGGTCGTCGTGGAAGACCGGAATGCCCATGCGTTCGCGGCAAAGCTTCTCGACTATGAAGCAATCAGGGGCCTTGATGTCCTCGAGGTTGATCGCGCCGAAGGTGGGCTCCAGTGCGCAGACGATTTCGGCCAGTTTCTCGGGGTCGCTTTCGTTCACCTCGATATCGAAACAGTCTATGTCGGCGAATTTCTTGAACAGGACCGCCTTGCCCTCCATCACCGGCTTAGAGGCAAGCGCGCCGATATTGCCGAGGCCGAGGACGGCAGTGCCGTTGGTAACCACGGCCACCAGGTTCGCGCGCGTGGTAAAGCGCGCGGCATCGGTCGGATTGGCCTGGATCTGCAGGCAGGCTTCGGCCACGCCGGGCGAATAGGCGCGGGCAAGATCGCGCCCGGTCGCGAGCGGTTTGGTCGCCCGCACCTCGAGCTTTCCGGGGGTCGGGAACTCGTGGTAATCGAGCGCGGCCTGCCGGAAGACATCCGCCCGTGTGTCAGGGCCGGTCTGGGTGCGGTCATCTTCCATCGGGCCTCCTCCTTCTGCCGGGGCGTCTCGCGGCGATGCTAAACCGCGGCGTTGCGCGGCGGTAGCCCCCAAAGCCCAGGCCCGCGTCACTCGACGAGGGCTTGCAACCGCCGCGCCGGCGTTTCAGACTCGCTGCCAGCCATTTTTCGTTCCGGAGTTTCGCATGTCGCTTTCCGAAACCGCACGCGCCATGCGCGAGAACGCTCATGCCCCTTATTCCGGTTTCAAGGTCGGCGCGGCAATTCGCGCCGCGTCGGGCAGGATCCATGGCGGCTGTAACGTGGAGAACGCGGCATATCCGCAAGGCACCTGCGCCGAGGCCGGCGCGATCGCCGCGATGGTCGCGTCGGGCGAGCGCGAGATCGCCGAGGTTTTCGTCATCGCCGACGCCGCCGATCCGGTGCCGCCCTGCGGTGGATGCCGGCAGAAGTTGAGCGAATTCGCCGGTCCCGAGGTACCGGTCACGATGGCGACGCTGGATGGACGCACGCTGACCATGACCATGGACGAACTTCTGCCGCTCGCGTTCAAGTCGAGCCGGATGCGCCGGCCATGAGCTCGACCGCCCGTCTGATCGCCGGGCTGCGCGACGGGCGGGCGCCGGCGGCGGATGCATTGGCCGGCTTCGCGCGTGGCCTGGCCGACGGAAGCGTGACAGACGCTCAGGCCGGGGCCTTCGCGATGGCGGTTTGCCTGCGCGGACTGGGACAGGCGGGACGCGTGGCGCTGACCGAGGCGATGCGCGATTCCGGCCGGGTCATGACGTGGGATCTGCCCGGCCCGGTTGTCGACAAGCACTCGACCGGCGGTATCGGAGATGCGGTCTCGCTGCTGCTGGCTCCGGCGCTGGCAGCTTGCGGGGCATACGTGCCGATGGTTTCGGGTCGCGGGCTCGGTCATACGGGCGGCACGCTCGACAAGCTGGAGGCAATCCCGGGTTTTCGCACGGGCTTCGGGGCGGAAGAGTTCCGCGCGCTGGTCGCAGGGGAGGGGGCGGCCATCGTTGCGGCCAGCGACGACATCGCGCCCGCAGATCGCCGGCTCTACGCGATCCGCGATGTGACCGGCACGGTGGAAAGCATCGACCTGATCACGGCCTCGATCCTCTCAAAGAAGCTCGTCGCCGGGCTGCAGGCGCTGGTGCTGGACGTGAAGGTCGGGTCGGGCGCATTCTTCGTTTCGATGGACGAGGCGCGCGCCCTGGCGACGGCCCTGTGCGAAACGGCGAACGGCGCTGGGTGCCCCACGTCGGCGCTGATCACCGACATGAGCCAGCCTTTGGCGCACGCCGCGGGCAATGCGCTTGAAGTCGCCGCCGTGATGGAGGCGTTCGAAAACCCCGCCGCCCACCCCGCCCTGATCGATGTGACGGTCGCGTTGGGGGGCGAGGCGCTGGCACTGGCGGGGCTTGCAACGGATGCGTCCGCAGGGGCGGCGGCGATCCGGGCCGCGCTGG
>SLKW01000294.1 GCA_007134405.1 Paracoccaceae bacterium | reverse complement strand
CGCCGGGTGCGGAAATGGCGCGGGCCGCCTTGACTTCGGCATCGGGATGGTGGCCGGGCCGATAGGCCAGCGGCATCAGGATATTCTTGTACATTTTCGCTCCTCCTGAGGGGAAAATAGCGTGGCTCCAGTTTCCGCACATTGATCCTGAGCAAGTATGCAGCAGGTGAGGCTCGCTGCGCCCTGGTCTGCGGTCGTCGTCGGTTACGCCCTCGCCATGGCGACGCAGCATGCGGTGTTCCTGCTGTTCGACATCGAGGCCGCGGTTGGCGAGCATCTGGCGATTGGGCTGGCCTTCGTCGCGTTATGCTGAGCTCAGCATAACGCGACTTATGCCGAGCGCGCGGTTATGCGGAGTCTGCAGTGCCCTTGACGGGCGCCACAGGGGTTTGTGGCGGTTGTCACTCCGCATTATTCCGGCCGTTGCTCGTTTCGGTCAGCATCGCCATCAGCTTGTCCGGTACGGTGAAGCGGCCGCGCTTCAGGGTCGGCGGACCCATAGCGGTGAGCGCCTCGAGCTTCTCGGTCGGGTCTGCGCGCAGATACATCTCCGTGGTCTGGACGCTGGCATGACCAAGCCAGAGCGAGACCTTGCGCACGTCGCCGGTGGCCTGAAGCGTGTGCATCGCACAGCTGTGGCGCAGGACATGGGGCGTCACCCGCTTGCCCCCGATCGAGGGTTCCACCGTTGCGGCGACGGCGGCGTGCTTGCGCAAGATGTATTCGAACCCGGATCGGGTCATCGCCCGACCGCCCGCGTTCAGGAACAGCTGCGGATCGCCCGTCTTCGGGCGCACTGCAGTCCATTGCCGGAGTATGCGCGCCGTCTCCTGCCAGAGCGGCAGGATGCGTTCGCGTCGTCCCTTGCCGATCACATGCAGGCTGGGCATCGCGGCGTCGTTGAACTGCTCGAGCCGGAGGCCGACCAGTTCCGAGACCCGAAGCCCCGCTGCAAAGGCAAGGTGCAGCATGGCCTGATCGCGCAACCCTGCGCCCGTTCGGGGGTCGGGCACTGCCAGCAACGCCTGCATCTCGGGTCGCGTCAGGTAGCCCACGAGCGGCTGCGCACTACGCTTCATCGGGATCGCGTGGATCCGCCGCGCCTGCTCCAGACAGGCGGGCACGCGATACTCGATGAACCGGAACAGCGAATGGATCGCCGCCAGCCGGGCGTTGCGGCTGCGTGCCGTATTGGACCGCTCCGACTCGAGATGGTCGAGAAAGGCGCAGATCAGGCCTGCATCCAGATCCTCGATGGCGATCAGGCTCGGCCGGGTTTTGTACCGCTCCGCCGCGAAGGTCAGGAGCAGCCGGTAGCAATGCGCATAGGACGCGATGGTGTTCTGCGAGGCGCCGCGTTCGCGTGGCAGATGCGCGCGCAGAAAGTCGGACAGGTGTGGGGCGAGGGGCGTCATGCCGTGCCCTCCGCCATCAGGGTCTCGCCCGCATCGGCGATGTGCCGCATCAGCGCCGGGGTCGCCCGCAGATACCACCAGGTGTGGCTGGGATCGGCATGGCCCAGGTAAGTGGCGAGCGCCAGCATGTGCCGCGATATCGCGCGCCGGTCGCCGCCGCAGGCTTCGAGCGAGCGCACCGCGAAGGTGTGGCGCAGATCGTGCAGCCGCGGCCCCTTCTCGCCGGGCAGGCCACGCAAACCCGTCTCGCGGGCGATGCGCAGGAACAGCGCGTAAAGCGATGTGTAGGCCGGGCGCCTGCCGTGATCGCCCAAGAACAGCGCGTTAGCAGCCACGCCCGGAACCAGTCTGCGCCGCTGCATGTAGCCTTCCAGCGCCACATTTGCCGAGGGATGCAGCGGCACCAGGCGGTTCTTGCGGAACTTGGTCTCTCGGATCACGAGTCCCGCGTCGGTAACGTCATCTAGATCGAGCCCAAGTGCCTCGGAGACGCGCAGCCCGGTCGCGGCCAGGAGGCCGATCATCGTGGCCAGGGTCTCGCCCCGGATGGCACCTGGAGGACCGAGGCGCCGAGCCGCAGCCATCAATTCGGCGATTTCGGCGCCCGTGTAAATGTGCGGCATTCGCTGCTCGAACCGCCAGCGCCCGAAGGCATCGGCGGGCGGCACCTCGTGAGCCGGATCGGCAATGGCGAGATGCTCGGCGAAACGCCGGGCGATAGCCAGCCGGTTGCGCGCCTGTTCGTCTGATGTCGTCCGCGCCGCCCAGTCGAGCACGCGAGCGGTGCGAATGTGCGTGTCGCCTGCTGCCTCGGCCGCGGCGACGAAGCTCTTCAGCGGGCCGGACTGCGTCGTGAACTTCAATCCCCGGGCGCGTTGCAGCACAATGTAGCTGTCGAGATCGTGGCTCAGCATGGCGCGCCCTCCGGCCAGGCCAGTCCGAGGAAGGGTGCTGCGGGGCGCGCTGCGCTCGCCGGTCCATCCGTCGGCCATGCCTGCGCCACCGCGCCCAGCATGGCGACGTCCACCTTGGCGTAATGCGCCGTGGTGTCCGTCGAGCGGTGCCGCAATACGGTGGCGATCGCATCCAGCGTGGCGCCACCGCGCAACATGGCTGTGGCGGCCGAGTGTCGCAGCAGATTGCTGCCGCGCGATGGCGCATCCGTGATCCCGGCGCGGTCAATGGCGCGCGCCACCACCTCGGAGACAACGCGACGCGTGACAGGGGAGA
The DNA here is from genome assembly GCA_007134405.1 of Paracoccaceae bacterium. Lineage (GTDB taxonomy): Bacteria > Pseudomonadota > Alphaproteobacteria > Rhodobacterales > Rhodobacteraceae > Pararhodobacter. Next base: position 1,253 of record SLKW01000294.1, on the reverse strand, counting down.
AGGGCGGCAACAGCTTCACGAACACCGCAGCGCCGACGCTTCCCGGCCGCGATCCGGCAAGCCATGCAATGATCGCTTCGCCCGCATCCTGCGGCAGAGGCAGGCGGACCTCCTGCTGTCCCTTGCCGCAGACCCGGAGGGTTGCAGCCTGCCAATCGATGTCGGCGAGGCCAAGCTTCGCCACGTCTCCCGCCCGAAGCCCGAGCCGGGCCAACAGGAGCAGGATCGCCCGGTCGCGTCGCCCACATGGGGTCTGCGGATTGCAGGACGCCACCAGGCGTTCGACGGCGTGCGGTTCAAGATACCGCGGCAGGCTCGCCAGCCGCCAGCCCTTCACAGTCGGCACCGCCCGGTCGAGGTCCGGAGTGGTCAGGCCGCGATGCGCGAGGTGCCGCAGATATCCGCGGAGTGCGCTGGCCACCATCCCCGGATAGTGTGCCGAGCCTGCGATCCGGGCGTGTTCGCAAAGCCTGTCGCGGATGATCCGCGGCGTATAGTTGGACGGGTCGCTGCCGATAAATGGCAGGATTTGCACCAGCATCCGGCCATGGCGCGCGATGGTGGCGGGCGCGAGGCCTCTGTGCCGAGCCAAGGCATCGAGCCAATCCGCCACGTTGCAGTCCACCGCCGAGGTCTTCGCTGTCGGCCGCGGCGGCACATGGCCATGGGCCGCCAGGTGCCGTACGAAGCGGTCAACGCGGTTGACATAGTAATGCCCGAGGGGGCGTGGCGCACTGTGGCATCGGCACTTGTGGGCTGCAAAGCGCGCTACGATTTCCGGCCCGGCATCCTCGAGATCAATGCTGCTCTGCCATAGCCAAGCAAGGAAATGCCGCACCGAGCGCAGATGGATGTCCACCGACACCGCCGCGAAACCGATCCCGCCAAGGTGACGACCGTAGTCGTCGAGCAGCGCCTGATGGGGCCCCGCATCCAGCACTCGGCGTCGGCCCGTCGCTCTCTTCTGTTCGCTCATGTTGTCCTCCGTGAATGGCACCACCATGGTGCCTCCCGAAGGACAATCGGATTATGCAGACTTCATCATGCCAAAAAACTGCGCCCGGTCAGCCACTTGCGACCGGAGAAGCAAAAAGACTCCGCATAACCGCGCGCTCGGCATAAGTGGGCGTCTTGCTCCTGCGCAGCTACGCGCTGCGCCGGCTCTTCGAGGCGATCCGCCTCCGCCAGGAATGAACCCGACGCCGCGTGCCCGGGCGGCCGAACGAGAACCGCCGCCCTGTCCGAGCGGCGAT
>SLKW01000354.1 GCA_007134405.1 Paracoccaceae bacterium | reverse complement strand
GCCCAGACGACGAAGACATCGGCGAACGGGGAGTTGGAAATCCAGGTCTTGGTGCCGGTGAGCTTGTAGCCGCTCGCCGTTTTCTCGGCGCGGGTCTTCATCCCCGCCGGGTCCGATCCGGCATCGGGCTCGGTCAGGCCGAAACAACCGATGAGCTTACCCGAAGCAAGCCCCGGCAGATACTTTTGGCGCTGCTCCTCGGTCCCGTAGGCATAGATCGGGTACATGACCAGCGAGGACTGCACCGACATCATCGACCGATAGCCCGAATCGACCCGCTCGATCTCGCGCGCGACAAGGCCGTAGGTGACGTAACCGGCCCCCAACCCGCCGTATTCCTCGGGGATGGTCACGCCAAGCAGTCCAGCCTCACCCATCAGCGGGAAAAGCTCGGGCGCCACGGCCTCGTCCCGATAGGCAGCGATCACGCGCGGTTGCAGGGTGGATTGCGCGAAATCACGCGCCGCGTCGCGCAGCATCCGTTCATCCTCGGTCAGTTGCGACTCCAGCCGCAGCGGGTCGTCCCAGACGAAACCACCGAGATCCGGGGCGTCCTTGGGTTTCAGGGCGGGGCGGTCGAGCATGGCAGCACCTTTCGCATGAAAACTCTATCTGCACCGCTTTTATCATGAGACATCCGCCGCCAGAACCGCTATTTTCGCAAGAACCCATTACCTAACGGAATGCATCATGCAGCGACGCCTTTTCCCCGGCATGTCGGCCCTGATGGCGCTTGACGCGCTGGCGCGTGCGGGGTCGGTGACCGGGGCGGCGCGCGAGCTATCACTCACGCAGGGCGCGGTCTCGCGCCAGATCGCCGCGCTCGAAACGCAGCTTGGAGTGACCCTGATCGATCGGAAAGGGCGGCAGGCGGCGCTGAACGAAGCGGGGCGCGCCTATTCCGCGCGGGTGCGCGCGGCGCTTGACCTGCTGGGCCAAGGCGCGCTCGAGGCGCTGGGGCAGGCACCGGAGAACGGGCTCAAGCTTGCCATATTGCCGACCTTCGGCACGCGCTGGTTGATGCCGCGCATTCCGGGGTTCGTGCGCCGGCATCCCGAGATCACGCTGCAATTCGCCACGCGGATCGGGTGGTTCGACCTGCGCGCCGAGGGCGTCGATGCGGCGATCCATTCCGGCCCGGGAACGTGGCCGGGCGGTCGGCTGACGCTGCTGATGCAGGAACGGGTGGTGCCGGTTGCCGCGCCGTCCCTGGCCCGGTCGGCGTCGGACTGGACGCGGTTGCCGCTTCTCGCGCTGTCGTCGCGTCCACAGGCCTGGGCGAGTTGGCGGGCGGCGCGGGGGCTGGCCGGGCCGACCCCGGCGCCGGTGATGCGGTTCGAGCAGTTCGCGACGCTCGCGCAGGCGGCGGCGGGCGGGCTGGGGCTGGCGTTGATGCCCGCGTTCCTGATCCGGCCGGAGCTTGATTCGGGCGCGCTGGTTCCTTTGGATGAGGAGCGCCCGAGCGGGTCGGGCTATTGGTTCGTGGAGCCAGAACCGATCACCGGTGCGCCCGAAAAACGCCCCGTTGCTCAGTTCCGGGACTGGCTGCTCACCGAAATCGCCCGCGATACGGTCGTTTGAGTGAGCATAGCCACCTGATCCAGATTGCAGATGCTCAAGCTTGAGCAATCGCGCAAGACACTGATAACATTATTACTTGGGTTTTTTCTTAACCGAATGGCAAGCGTTATGCCGGGCATCGGCAAGATCATCTCGATGCAAGGGTTGCGAGCGGCGAGAAGTCAGCAGAGTGGGAACGCGCAAATGCGGCAGCGCCCAAGACCCGGCAAAAGGTCTTGAGCGCTGGAGTTCCCGCCTCGACGGCGCCTCGGGCAACAGCGCCTTCGGAAGCAGAACCAAACGGCCTGGGATCACGTGGCGAGCGTCGCCTCAGGCGTGGTTGGCGACCTTTTCGCGCAGGTCCTCGGCCGGGCGGAGTTCTATCTCGAAGGTCCGGCTCGCGGTTTCAGTGAACGCGAGGAGTTTCGCCTCGTCGAGATGCGCGGCGAGCGCCGGCAGGTGGTTGGCCTTGGCATAGGTCTGCAGATCTTCCAGAGCGCGGATCATCCAGTCGTGTTTCATGGTCGTTCTCCAACGTTCTTGCCCGTTCGGGGGCAGCATGTTTTCGGACCGAAACGCGTCCGGATGAGGAGAACATACAAGCAACACTCTTGAAGAAGGGTGAATCGACGGTACAAAATTAGAACATATAAGGAAACAAAGGCCACCCTGAGAGGGTGGCCATGGTTTATTGTTCGCAAACAGGAACCAACGCAGTTGGTTTTTCAGCCCTTGCGGCCAGCCTCGAGCGCATCCTCGAAGGTTCGCAAACCAGTCCGCGGAGCCTGCACGAGCACTGCCATGTTGCCCGGCTTGTGTTCGTTGCGGCGCATTTTCATGTGGGCGGCGGGGATCTCTTCCCACGGAAGCACCTCGGACATGCAGGGATCGAGCCGGCGCTCGATCATCAGCTTGTTCGCCGCCGATGCCTGGGCAAGGTGGGCGAAATGCGAGCCCTGCAGGCGCTTCTGATGCATCCACATGTAGCGCACGTCGAAGGTGCAGTTGTAGCCGGTCGTGCCGGCGCAAATCACGACCATGCCGCCCTTCTTCACCACCAGCGTCGAGACCGGGAAGGTCGCCTCGCCCGGGTGTTCGAAGACCATGTCGACATTCACGCCCTTGCCGGTGATATCCCAGATCGCCTTGCCGAAGCGCCGCGCCTCTTTCAGCCATTCATTATATTCCGGCGTGTTGACCGTGGGCAGTTGGCCCCAGCACTTGAAGTCCTTGCGGTTGATGACCCCCTTGGCTCCCAACCCCATGACGAAGTCGCGCTTGTCCTCCTCGGAGATCACGCCGATCGCGTTGGCCCCGGCGGTGTTCACGAGCTGGATCGCGTAGGAGCCCAACCCCCCCGAGGCGCCCCAGACCAGCACGTTCTGCCCCGGCTGCAGGTCGTGCGGCGCGTGGCCAAAGAGCATCCGGTAGGCGGTGGCCAGCGTCAACGTGTAGCAGGCCGACTCCTCCCAGGTCAGGTGGCGCGGGCGGGGCATCAATTGCTGCGCCTGCACGCGGCAGAACTGCGCGAACGAGCCGTCATGCGTTTCGTAGCCCCAGATGCGCTGGCTCGGCGAATACATCGGGTCGCCGCCGTTGCAGTGCTCGTCGTCGCCGTCGTCCTGGTTGCAGTGGATCACGACCTCGTCGCCGACCTTCCAGCGCTTGACCTTGTCGCCCACCGCCCAGACGATGCCCGAGGCGTCGGAACCCGCGATGTGATAGGGCTGCTTGTGCCCGTCGAAGGGCGAGATCGGCACGCCGAGCGACGCCCAGACGCCGTTGTAGTTGACGCCCGCGGCCATCACAAGGACCAGAACCTCGTGGCTGTCGAGTTGCCAGGTGTCGACCACTTCGACCTGCATGGCGGTGTCGGGCTCTCCGTGGCGCTCGCGGCGGATCGCCCAGGCGTACATTTTCTTCGGCACGTAGCCGAGGGGCGGCATCTCGCCAATCTCGTAGAGGTCTTTTTCCGGGGCGTCGTAGGGGGCGATTCCGGGGGTCTGGTCTAGGGCCATGAGGTCACTCCTTAAAGTTTCTGCCGCGGCGCAGAATCAATGCGGCACTTGCAGCATGAATAGAATCGAGCGCGCAACAATGCAACCCGCACAGATGGGCAATTGTAATTTTATGTCTCTTCGGCAGCAGGGAGTTCCAGGCTCGGCGCGACAGGAAGTTCCTCGGCGTCGGGCTCGCTCAGCCGTTGCAGGGCCGACGCGGCATAAAAGCCCAACGCCGCCTGCTGGCCCGGCGCTACCCGCACCTCGCCGCCGCGCACCTCGAGGATGCCGCGCAACGCGAGGGCCGTCAGCCCTTCCTCGATCGCGGCGACCGCATCGCCGCCCGGCAGGTGCTGGTGTGCGCCTT
>SLKW01000194.1 GCA_007134405.1 Paracoccaceae bacterium | reverse complement strand
GTCAACGCGCGCGCCGCCTTGCGCCGAGGTCCCGCGCGTGCCCGCCCTGCCGCAGGATCCACATCGCGCCGGCCAGCACGAAGGCGATGCCGGCAAACTCCAGCCACCGGTGCCCGCCGATCTCCAGAAAATCCCTTAGAGCCTCACGGTGCACACTTGCGGTATCCGCGGCGCGCACGACAATGAAAACCGCGAGTAGCGCACAGCCGACCAACGCTGGCAGATTGCGAAGCAGCGCCTTGCGCATCCACCAAAGCATCGCCAAGGCGGTCAGCACAAGCGCACCGGCAAGCCACAGAACGAACTGCCTCTGAACGCCGCCGCGCGTTTCATACCAGCCTTCAGCCTGTGCGAGACACCGCCCGACATCATGGAGCGTGGTCTGCAGGTTCAACTGCTTGTTGATCGCCATGAATGCCATGAAGAGCGCCACCAGAACCCAGAAAAGGCGCTCGCGAGCACGGGATTGGTCGGCGAACGGCCCGCGCAGGGCCACGGCCACCGCCAATATTGCGGCGGTGGCATAGCCCGCCGTGATCGTCCAGCCAAGCGGATGGTCGTTGCCCACTTGCAAGATCCAGGATTGCCGAAGGCAGGACAGGATCAGATCGATATCAAGCGGCACGGCGTATCTCCTCTTCGACACATTAGCACATGGCTTCAATGCATCGCAGAGTCGGAGAAAAGATTGATTACCAGGATCCCCGCGATGATCATCGAGATCCCCACGATCGCCGGCGCGTCCAGCCGCTGGCCGAAGACGAAGTAGCCGATCGCGGCAATGAAACAGATCCCCAGCCCCGACCAGATCGCGTAGGCCACGCCGACGGGAATGTACTTCAGAACGATCGCCAGCAGATAAAACGAAACGCCATAGGCGACGACCACCAGCAGCGACGGCCCCAGGCGCGAGAACTGCTGGCTGGCCTGCAAAGCGGTCGTGCCGATCGTCTCGAACAGGATGGCCGCGCCGAGAAAGAACCAATGCATGACGGATCCCCGGATGACCGGTCCCGCATCGCACCTTTCCTCTTCAGGGGCAAGCCGGGCGCTGCGCCGCAGGCGTTGGCGCCACCGGACGGCGACACCGCCGGAAGCCTCGGTTCTGCTCCCTCGGCGGCGCCTTCCTGCCGCGGCGCGATGGATCGTCGACGCTGCGGCAGAATGACCGGACGGCATTCAAGCACCAGATGTTGTGGGTTTTGGCTGTCTTTGACCACAAGGCCCCACGAAAAGTCCCGGCCCTCAGAATTGATGCTTCTTTTCACTTCAAAGGTGCGATGTGTCGATTTTTTTCATCTCCGCGGTGAATTCCGCAGGTATGACTCAAATACTCCGGTCGAGGGCTGGGATGCGCAAACGAGCGCACCCTCGGCCTTCTTCCGAAGACTCCGTCCCCAAGGCAGCGCAGCTCACTCGTGGTGTCGTTCGGGATCGGTCCGCACCGGCAGACCCGCCACCCAGCGCGCATAGTCCGGCTCGCGCGCGCGTTCCAGCAGCGCCGAGAGCGCGTCGATCGGCCGCTCGGACCAGTCGATCCGCAAGTCGAGCGGCGGCTCGGTGTCGCAAACAATGAGGAGCGACGCCGACATGTTGCCGCGCGTGTCGCCCCCCGCCGCGTCCGCAGCCCTGAGCCCCGCCAGCAGCCGGTCCACCATCAGCCCCTCGGACGACTGAAACGCATCGCGCGCCGCCTCCAGTACCTCCGGCCCCTTCAGGATGTTGCCCGCCACGATCAGGTCCTCTTCGACCAGCGCCCCCTTCCAGTCGTCGTTGCGCTCGCCGGTGAAGACGCCGGTGGTCCCCGACCGGCACAGCAGGCTCATCTGCCGCCAGTCGCGCCCGTGATCGCCCGCCGTCACCTGATCGACCACATGCTGCGCGTCCTGATCGGTGCGCAACAGATCGAACGCCTCGTCGGCCCATATGGTCGAGGGCTTCTCGCCCTGCGTCGCGGCGATACCGGTGCGCGAGTCGCCCCAGATGACCCATGCGCCCACACACAGGTTGCCGGTCATCGCGGCGCCCCCCAGAAGCCCGCTTTCCCGATCGCGGACGAGTATCGACATGGTCACGCGGCTGTCCCCCTTGTTGCTTGCGGGAAGGACCGGAAAACGAATCCTTCACAGTGCGAAAATTATCATGATAATTTACGGCAAGCGAGATCAACAGGGAGATAGACAATGCCGCTACTCATCACCCGTCGTGGCGCGGCGCTGCTGACCGCCGCCTTCATGGCCACCACCGCGCTCGTCACGCCTTCTCAGGCGCAGACCCCGCCGGGCGTGCTGGTCGTCGGCCAGATCGCCGAGCCGCAGGCGCTTGACCCGCATGCCGTCACGGCCGTCAACGACTTCCGCATTCTGATGAACATCTATGACGGCCTCGTCCGCTACGCCCCCGGCACGCTGGAGGTCGAGCCGGCGCTGGCCGAGGACTGGGAGATCAGCGAGGACGGAACCGAATACACCTTCACGCTGCGTGAAGGGATCACCTTCCACGACGGAACCGATTTAAACGCGGAAGCCGTGGTCTGGAACTTCGAGCGGATGCTCGACGAAGACCATCCGATGCACGAGGCGACCGGCCCCTTCCCGCTTTCGTTCTTCTTCTCGGCCATCGAGGAGGTCGAGGCGGTGGACGACCACACCGTCCGCTTCACGCTGAACGAGCCCTACGCACCGTTCCTGTCGAACCTCGCCTATCCGACCGGGCTGATCGTGTCGCCCGCCGCGGTCGAGGAACACGGCGAGGATTTCGGCCGCAATCCCTCGGGCACCGGGCCCTTCCGGTTCGAGGAATGGCGCTCGAACGAGCGGGTCACGCTCGTACGCAACGACGACTATTGGGACGGCACGGCGGCGGCCGAGGCGGTGATCTTCCGTCCCATCACCGACGCCAACACCCGCACCGCCGAGATGATGGCCGGCGGCATCGACATCATGGTCGAGGTGCCGCCCGTTGCGCTGTCGCAATTCGACGGGCCGGGCTTCGAGATCGTCGAACAGGCCGGGCCGCATGTCTGGTTCCTGATCCTGAACACCAAGGAAGGCCCCTTCACCGACAAGCGCGTGCGCCAGGCCGCGAATTACGCCATCAACAAGGAAGCGCTCGTCAATGACGTGCTTGAAGGCACCGCGACGGTAGCCTCGGGCCCGATTGCGCCCGCCTTCGCCTGGGCCTATGCCGGGCTCGACCCCTATCCCCATGATCCCGACCGCGCCCGCGAACTTCTGGAAGAGGCCGGCGCCGAGGGTGCGTCGCTGATCTTCTACGTGACCGAGGGCGGCTCGGGCATGCTCGACCCGATCCCGATGGGCACGGCGATCCAGGCCGACCTCGCCGCGGTGGGCTTCGACGTCAACATCGAGACCTATGAGTGGAACACCTTTCTTGGCCGCGTGAACCCGGGGTTGGAAGGGCAAGCCGACATGGCGCAAATGGCCTGGATGACGAACGACCCCGACACGCTGCCCTTCCTGACGCTGCGCACCGACGCCTTCCCCGACGAGGGTGGGTTTAACTCGGGCTATTACTCCAACCCCGAGGTGGACGAGCTCCTTGAACAGGCCCGCGTCGCCACCGACCAGGACGAGCGCGCGCGCCTCTACAAGGAAATGCAGGAGATCGTGCGCGAGGACGCGCCCTGGGTCTTCGTGGCCAACTGGGTGCAGAACGCGGTCACGAGCGACCGGGTCGAGAATTTCGAGCTGGAGCCCTCGTTCTTCCTGCTCCTGAAGGACGTGGCGAAAAACTGAGAACTCGCCGAGGGGGGCCGTCTGCCCCCCTCACGATTGCGCCAATTCACCCCCCGAGCGTGCTTCCGGCAAGATGAGTTCGGGATACCACCGAGGGTGCAGAGGGCACGATGGGCGGATACATACTGAAGCGTCTGATCTCGGCGATCCCGGTTCTGTTCGGGATCACG
>SLKW01000201.1 GCA_007134405.1 Paracoccaceae bacterium | reverse complement strand
GAGGAGGATCAGTTTCGGCGCGACGGCGAGCGAACGGGCGAGCGCGACGCGCTGCTGCTGGCCGCCCGAAAGCTGGTGCGGGCGGCGGCGTTCGAGTTCGGCGAGCCCGACGAGGCGCAGCATCTCGCGCGCGCGGGTGTCGGCCTGGGCGCGGTTCATGCCGCGAAGACCAAACTTCACGTTTTCCAGAACGTCGAGATGCGGAAACAGCGCGTAGTCCTGGAAGACGAAGCCGATGCCGCGCGCCTCGGGCGGCAGGTGGGTGATGTCGCGGCCAGCCAGCGTGATGCGCCCTTCGTCCGGGGTCTCGAACCCGCCGATCATGCGCAGCGTCGTGGTCTTGCCGCAGCCCGAGGGGCCCAAGAGCGCCATCAGCTCGCCCTCGCCCAGGCTGAGGCTGACGCGTTCGACGGCGGCAAGGGTCGTCTTGGGGCCGGCATGCGGGAAGGTCTTGCGCAGGCGGTCGACCTCCAAGAGCGGCTTGGTGGGCTTCTGGCGATAGCCCAGCGGCGAGGCCTCGGCCGGCATCTTGAAGGTCAGGATCTTCGGGCGTTCGTTCATCGGGTGTCGTTCATCCGTCTCCGGCCTTCCTGTCATGGCGCAGAACGAAGCCGACGAAAAGGGCCGAGAAGACCATGATCGCGGCGGCGTAGGGCGCGGCGTCCATCAGCATCCCCTCGGAGGTGCGCGAGAACATGGTGATGGCGAGGGGGCGGAAGCCGGCGGGGGCGAGCATGAAGGTGATGGGCAGTTCCTTCATGGCGATGACGAAGACGAGCACCATGCCGGCGACGACGCCGGGGCGGATGGTGGGCAGCGTGACGTGCCAGAAGGTGGCGAAGGGGCCGTAGCCCAGCGCGCGGGCCGAGTCCTCGACCGAGGGGCGGGCGAGATAGAGGGACGAGCGGATCGGGCCGAGGGCGAGGGCGAGGAAGGAGAGCGCGAAGACCAGGACGAGCAGCGTATGCGTCTGGTAGAGAAAGCGCGGGCCCTGCAGCGAGAAGAAGACGAAGGCGAGCGCGAAGGCGACGGGCGGCACGGCGTAGCCGACGAAGGCGAGGCGGTTGATGAGGTTCGACAGCCGCGACGGGTAGCGCACGGCGAGCGCGGCGATGGGCAGCGCCATGGCGGCGGCGAGGATGGCGGCGGGGGCGGCGATGGAAAGCGAGTCGCCGAAGGCGCTGAGGAGGTCGGGCAGGGCGGGCATGATCGTGCCCGCGCGCGTCATCCAGAAGGTCAGCACCGCGACCGGCAGGCCGAGCGAGGCGAGCACGACGAGCGCGACGAAACCCAGCCCCAGCGCCTGGCCCAGCGGGCCGAGCCGCAGCCGCGCCGGCCCCGAGGCGGTGCCCGACCCGGTGCGCGCATAGCGCCGCCCCTCGCGCAGGCGGCTTTCCCACCAGAGAACGCTGAGCGCGATGGCGATCAGGATCAGCGCCAGCCAGGAGGCGTAGAGCCGGTCGAAGGCGGCCGAATACTGGATGTAGATGGCGTAGGAAAAGACCTCGTAGCGCATCAGCGCCACGGCGCCGAAATCGCCGATGGTGTAAAGCCCGATGACCAGCCAGCCGGCCAGCAGCGCCGGCAGCAGATGCGGCAGGGTCACGCGGAAGAAGGCCTCGCGCCGGGTGCAGCCCAGCGCGCGGGCGGCCTCCTCGAGGCTGGGGTCGAAGCCGGAAAGGGCGGCGCGCAGGTTCAGGTAGAGATAGGGGAAGGTGTAGAGCGTCAGCGCCAGCGTCGCGCCGAACCAGCCGTAGGGGCGGGGCATGGCGACGCCGAAGACCTGATTGAGAAAGCCCGAATTGCCCGACAGTCCGATCAGCGCGAAGGCCATGACATAGCCCGGCACCGCGAGCGGCAGGACGGCAAGGATGTTGATCGCGCGGGTGAAGCGCAGATCGGTGCGGGTGGTGAGCCAGGCCAGCGGCAGGGCGATGGCGGTGGAAAAGGCCAGCACGCCGGCGGTCAGCGCGGCGGTATTGACCAGAAGCCGGCCGGTGCGCGGGCGCAAAAGCAGGTCACGGACGGTCGCGAGGTCGGCCTGGAAAGCGCGCAGCAGCAAATAGGCCAGCGGCAGCAGCATCAGCGCGCCGACCAGAAGGCCGATGGCCGAAAACACGTTCCGCCCCGACAGAAGCCGTCGGGGCGGGGCGCGATATGTCGCGGTTGCGGTCAAATCAGCCCGGCCTCGCGGACAAGTTCGAGCGTGCCTTCCAGATCGCCGATCGTGTTGAGGTCGACCTCGGGCGCCATCCGGACCACGTCCTCCAGGCTGATCGCATCCACCCGCGTCGGGATCACGCGGCCGGCGACGGGGAATTCGGCCACTTCGCCGCTGAAGAACTGCTGCGCGGCGTCCGACAGCAGGTAGTCGATGAAGGCCACGGCCTCTTCGCTGTTGTCGCTGGTTTGCAGGACGCCCATCCCGGCGACCAGAAGCAGGTTGCCGATGTCGCCCTCGGTCGGGAACAGCATCTGATCGACCGGAAACGCCTCGTCCGCGCGCTTGAATCGGACCAGGTAGTAGTTGTTGGTCACGGCGAAATCCGCCTCGCCGTCGCCGATGGCCTGAATGGCGGCGGTGTTGTTGCGCACGATCACCGGCTCGTTGGCCTGGATCCCCTCCAGCCATTCGCGCGCGACGTCTTCGCCTTCGGTGACGCGCAGGGCGGTCACATGCGCCAGGAACGAGCCGTTGGTGGGGGGCAGGGCGATGCGGCCCTTGTATTTCGGATCGACCAGGTCCGACAGGGTCGCGGGCAATTCGTCCTCGCTCACCCGCTCGGTCGAGAAGGCCAGCACCCGCCCGCGGCCCGAGGTGGCGATCCAGCGCCCCTCGTCGTCGCGATAGGCGGCGTCCACCCTTTCGAGCGTTTCCTCGGGCAGCGGCATGAACATGTCGGCCACGGCCCCCAGGGCAGCGGCGTCCTGCGCCCAGAACAGGTCTGCCGGGCTGCGGTCGCCTTCTTCCTGCAAGAGGACGGCAAGCTCGGCGGTTCCGCCGTAGCGGACATCGACATCGATGCCGGTCTCGGCGGTAAACGCGCTGATGATCGGCGCGATCAGCGGCTCGCCGCGCCCGGAATAGAGCGTCAGTTGCTGCGCCGTCAGCGGGGTCGCGGCAACGGCGGCGAGCGCCAGAAGCGATATGCGAAAGAGTTTCATCATGTCCTCGTCGGTCTGAGTGAGCCGTTTTTCACTGCAGGAACAGGACCCCGGTACTGCACACGCGTGCCTCCCTTCCGCAGGCCGGATCGGCGCTGCTCAATTCCCACTGGCGCGAGGGTTAGTTTAGCTGACAAGTTTGGTCAAGTTAATTTCCACGGCTGTCGGCCGCTCTTGCCCTGGCTTGCGCGCGGCCCTAGGCTGCGAGGGCGCAACCCGGAACCCCGTCATGACCGACCCCCGCAATCCCGGCGTCCCGCTTGCCCCCGACTGGTTCGCGGGGGTGCGCATCAACCGCCCCGCGGCCGAGCGCCGGGCCGCCACGCTGACCGCCCGGCGTGGCCCGAAGAAAGAGCATCAGGCGGCGTACCTGCTCAACGCGATCCGCTGCATGGACCTGACGACGCTGGCCGGCGACGACACGCCGGACCGGGTCGCGCGGCTTTGCGCCAAGGCCCGCCGGCCGCTGCGCGAGGATCTGGTGGCGGGGCTGGGGCTGAACGCGATGCCCACGGTCGGCGCGGTCTGTGTCTATCCGACGATGGTGGCGCCGGCGGTGCGGGCGCTGTCGAACTCGGGCATCCCCGTCGCCTCGGTCGCCACGGGGTTTCCGGCCGGCCTCATGCCGCTCGACCTGCGGCTGGCCGAGATCCGCTATGCCGTCGATCAGGGGGCGGCCGAGATCGACATCGTCATCACCCGCGCACATGTCTTTTCCGCCGACTGGGCGGCGCTCTATGACGAGATTGCCGCCATGCGCGAGGCTTGCG
>SLKW01000428.1 GCA_007134405.1 Paracoccaceae bacterium | reverse complement strand
CGCACCATGTCGGCCGCGTCATCCGCGCCCAAGGCCAGGAACTGGCGAGCCAGATAGGCCATCTCCGACAGATCCCGGGGCTTGAACGAGGCCGGGTCGGGCGGCGTGCGCATCAGAAGCGGGCGGATGAAGCGGCAATGGCGCATCAGGTCGCGCGCATAGCGGTCGTAGTTCTCGGCGTCGCGCGGCGAGTGTCGGGCGATTTCGCGGCGGTTCGCCTCGTGGTCGCGATAGGTCGCCAGATAGCCGCCATCGCGCTGGAATACCGCGCCGCCTTCATAGGGCAGCACCTGCAGGCCATGCGAGGGCAGATCCAGATCGCGCATGATCTCCGGTCGGAAGAGCGAGCAGACATAGGAGCAGTTCGAATAGGTGATGCCTGGATAGAGTTCCCGGCTAACGGCGGCGCCGCCGATCCAGTCGTTTTTTTCGACGACCAGCACATCCAACCCGCTGCGCGCCAGATAGCTGGCAGTCACGAGGCCGTTATGCCCCGCACCGACGACGACCGCATCCCAGATGCGGTTCGAGGCACGCGGAGTGGACGGGGCGGCGGTATCCTTCATCGGTATCCTCGGCTTTGTTTCCGGTTGCTCCGGCGCGATCGATGCGCCCGCGTCAGGTTTCTTGCGTCGGGGCCAACTGCTTGCTACGGTAGGCTGGAAGATTTTGATTGAGATGTCAATCAGAATGGAGGTTGGGTCGCGATGGCCGGAAAAACCGAGGCTGCAACGGCAGAGGCGCCCGCCGAACGGGCGCCGCGAAAAGCAAGCCCGGCCGTGCGCCGAGAGCAGCTGATCGAAGCGACGATCGAGGTGCTGGCTGAGCGCGGCTTTTCGCGCACGCGCACGGCCGAGGTGGCGGCGCGCGCCGGAGTCGCCTATGGCCTGGTGAATTTCCATTTCCGCACCAAGGACACACTCCTCAGCGAGACGCTGACCTACCTGGCCGACGAGTACCGCCAGAACTGGACGGAAGCGCTGGAAAAGGTGCCGCCCGCCAACCCCGCACGCCAGCTTCAGGCGCTGATCGAGGCCGATTTCTCGCCCCCCGTGTTCACCCCGGCGCGGCTGGCGGCGTGGTGCGCCTTCTGGGGCGAGGCACAGAGCCGCCCGATGTATCAGGCGCAATGCGGATCGAACGACCGGGCCTATTTCCTGATGCTCGAACGCGTCTGCGCCCGGCTGATCGATGCGGGCGGCTACGCGCTGAACCCCACCCGCGCCGCGCGTATCCTGCGGGTGACGATGGAGGGCACCTGGCTGGACCTGATCACCATGACCGAACCCTATTCGGGAGAGGAGGCGAAGGCCACGATCTTTACCTGCGCCGCAGCGCTGTTTCCGGCGCATTTCACCGCACACGGCCTCAGGGCCGGCGGCGCGGAGTTGGATATCGCGGCGGGCAGGACCGCACCGGGCAAGAAAGACTGACAAGAAGCACCAGCAGGAAGGACTAGCACGCGATGGGTGCAGCGGATGGCGAGGTCGAATACGACGACAAGATGATCAGCTTCCTGGAGGCCGTCTGGGGCGAGGGTTACCTTTCCCCCGGCGGTCCGGACGAGGTGGACCGGATCGTCTCCGGGTTCGACCTGCGCGGCAAGACGGTCTTAGATATCGGCTGCGGCTCGGGTGGGATCACGCTGCATCTGGCGCGGACCCAGGGTCCGGCGAAGGTCATCGGCTTCGATGTCGAAGCGCCAGTGCTGGAGGTGGCGCGCGGCCGCGCCGAGAAGGATGGGCTGGCCGAAAAGGTGGAATTCGTGCAGGGCACGCCGGGGCCGCTGCCCTTTCCCGACGGCATTTTCGATATCGTCTTTTCCAAGGACGCGCTGATTCATATCCCCGACAAAAACGCGCTGTTCCAGGACGTGTTCCGGCTGCTGCGCCCCGGCGGCTGGTTCGCGGCGTCGGACTGGCTGATCGGCCATGACGGCGAACCCACGCCCGAGATGCGCGATTACATGGCCGCCGAAGGGCTTTCCTTCGCCATGGCTTCGCCTGGCCGCTATCTGGAGGCGATGAAAGCGGCGGGCTTCACCGAGGTGACCGAGATCAGCCGCAATGACTGGTACCGTGGGGTGGCGCGCGAGGAGCTTGCCCGGATGGAGGGGCCGCTCTACCAGCAGGCCGTCGCCGCCGTGGGCGAAGAGCATCTGAAATGGAATATCGAGATCTGGCGCAAGATGCTGGTGGTGCTGGACAGCGGCGAACACCGACCCACCCATCTGCGTGGCCAGAAGCCGGCCTAGACGCCGCCCATGACACGCAGTGCCGGGCCGAGAGGCGCGCGCGGAATTCCAGCTTCCGGATTGAGGGAACACCGTGACCACGACCACAGCCGTGCAGGCCACCAAGTATATTGGCGCCAACCCGCCCGGCTTCACTGCCGAGGCCGCCACGCGCGTGGCGCAAGAAGTCTTCGGCGTCACGGGCAGCCTGGTCCCGCTTTGGGGCGAGCGGGACCAGAACTTCGCCGTTCTGGGCGAAACCGGCCCGACCTTCGTGCTGAAGATAGCCAACGAGCGGCAGACGCCCGAGGAACTGGACCTGCAACTGCAGGCCATGAGGTGGATGGCGCGCACCGATCCCGGCCTTTCGGTTCCGAGGCTGCACCCGACCTTGGAGGGTCAGGACTGTGCGCGTGTCACTGGGCCTTCCGGAACGGTGCATCTGGCGCACATGCTGACCCATCTGGGCGGCGCGCCGCTGGCGCAGGTGCCAGGCGGGCCGGCTTCCCTGCGCGCGGCCGGCGCTCAGGCCGGGCGGGCGGCGCGGGCGTTAGGCGGATTTCATCACCCCGCTGCGGGCCACCGGCTGTTCTGGGACCTGAGGCATATCGGCGTCATGACCCGCTACGCGCGGCTGATCGGGGACCGCGCTCTCGCCCGCCAAGTGGAGGAGATCGCCGCGCGCTTTGCCGCCGACATCTTGCCCGCGCTGGAACAACTGCGCGCGCAGGTCATCCACCATGACACCAGCCCCGCCAATGTTCTGGTCGATCCCGCCGATCCCGCGCGGGTGATCGGGCTGGTCGATTTCGGCGATGTCATTCACGGCCCGCTGGTCCAGGATGCCGCCATCGCCGCGCTGGAACTCGCGAGCACCGGGCGGGCGTTGATCGACGATGCCGCCGCCGTTATCGCGGGCTATGACAGCGCCCTGCCGCTCTATGAGGCCGAGATCGACCTTGTCCCCGATCTGATGATAACCCGCACCGCGCTTGGGTTGCTGATCGGTGCAACGCGGATCGAACAGGGCGTGGTGTCGGAGCAAGACTTCGACTACCAAGACATTTACGCTCCGGTGCTGGATATTTTCCTGACCGCCGGGAAAGATGCCATCCGCGATCAGCTGCGCCAGGCGTGCCGCTTCCCACCCTATACGCCCCTCGCACCGAGGGCGACCGACGGATCCGACGCCACACACAGTGCAGCGCTGCTGGCGCGCCGCTACAAGGTGCTGGGCAAAGGGCTGCCGCTGACCTATGCCAACCCGCTGCACACCGAAAAGGGCGCCGGCACATGGCTTCACGATGCCAATGGCCGCCCACATCTGGATTGCTACAACAACGTCGCGCATGTGGGCCACTGTCACCCACATGTCGTCCGAACCATCGCGCGCCAGGCTGCCACGCTGAACACCAATGCGCGCTATCTGTTTGAAAACGTCGTCACCTATGCCGAAAGACTGGGTGCCACCATGCCGGGCGACCTTGGTGTCTGCCTCTTCGTAAATTCGGGCAGCGAGGCGGTGGACCTGGCCCTGCGCATGGCCCAGGCGGTAACCGGGAATGACGGCAAGATCGCCATTGAACACGCCTATCACGGGATCACGCTGGAAAGCCATGCAATCTCGCCGGCCAACGACTGGGGCGCGCCGGGCGGCAATGCGCGGCCGCATGTCTCGCAGATCCGGCCGGATATCGCGCTTCTGGAAAACCCCGACACGCT
>SLKW01000433.1 GCA_007134405.1 Paracoccaceae bacterium | reverse complement strand
TTGCCGAATGCGTCGGGATTTTTCGAGGCGCGCTGCGCCATTCCGTAGGACATGAACGAGCCCACCGACGGCCCCAGCCCCGGCAACGCGCCGACGAAGGTGCCGATGCCGGTGCCCCGGAAGATCGTCGGCAGGATGCGCCACAGGATCGGCAAGGTAATGTGATCGTCGGGCCGGTGTTCGAGCTTCACCGCCATGTTGGCGCGGTCGTAGCGCAGTTTTTCGGACTGCACGAACATCTCGGACAGCGCCAGCGTGCCGATCGCCACCGCGATGAGCGGCATGCCGTCCATCAGTTCCGGAAAGCCGAAAGTCAGCCGCGGCAACCCGGTCTGCCCGTCGAGCCCGATCGTGCCCAGGAAGATCCCCAGCCCGCCGGCGGCAAGTCCCTTGAAGATGTTGCCGCCCGACAGGCCGGCGATGAAGACGAGCGCGAAGGCCAGGATCGCGGCCATCTCGTAGGGGCCGAACATCAGCGCGACGCGGGCGAAGGGGATGGCCACGAAGATCAGGATGATGGTCGCCATGATGTCGCCCGCGACCGAGGCGATGAGCCCGATCTGCAGCGCCGTCTTGGGTTTGCCCTGCTTGGCCATCGGATAGCCGTCGAGCGCGGTCGCGGCCGACGACGCCTCGCCCGGAGCGTTGAGAAGGATCGCCGAGACCGCGCTGCCCGCTGCGGTGCCCTTGGAGAGCCCGATCAGGAACGAGATCGCGATATAGGGCGACATGTAGAAGGTCATCGGGATGGCGATGGAAATCGCGACCGAGCGAGACAGGCCCGGAATGACCCCGACGACATAGCCCAAAAGCACCCCGCCGCCGATCCCGATGAAGGAGGCGAGCGTCAGGGCTTCGGCGGCGGCGGCTCCTACGGCGGAAAAATCCATGATCAGACCACCCCGATGCGCATCATGTAGACCGACAGAATGTAAAGCAGCGCGACCGGCACGACCGAACAGCCGACGATCATATACCACCGCCGCTCGCCCAGAAGGATCAGCATGCCGGCGATCACGAAGGCACCGAGCCAGGTGATCTTGATGAAGGTCATGAACCAGATCGCGACCCCCACATACAAAAAGGGCCAGAGCGCCCAGCCGATCGCAGCCCAGTTGATGTCGCGGGTGAGGGGGGGCAGGCCTGTCTGGATCATCCGCACAAGGCCGCCGATCGCGACGACCACGCCGCAAACGACCATCACCCATGCGGCGATGCTGGGGACGAGTTCGGGCGGCATCTGGGCAAAGGGATTGCGTCCCGCGTAGTTCGGGATCATCCACAGAAGCGCGAGTGCGCCGAATCCGGCCACGGCAAGTCCGGACCAGAAATCCGATCTCGGCATGTCTCAACCCTGTTGTTTGCGACACTTCGCTGTCGCTTTTTCTCATTGACTCAACCCTGCACCGAGTGGCGGCAGGTGGCAATCCCCTTCGGTTGCTTCTTTTCGCCCAAGCCCACGGCGCAATTGCCCCCGGCCTGCGACACTGCGCCTGCGGTCCGAGGCGCAGTGTCGCGCGGTTAACAAATGCTTGGCGAGGCGTGCGCAGGGCGGGCGCGACTTCGGTCGAAATGCGGCGCGATGCCTTGTTCCATTGGGAAATCGGCTGCCACCGGGCGGGTGGCAGGCGGGTGGCACGTGGGTGGCAAACGGGTGGCAGATTTCGGCCGGAGCGCCCGGCGGGGCCAAGCCGGACGGGCGGCGGGCAAAAACCCGCCGCGCCCCGCAAGCGAAGCGGCGCGCTGATTGGATAGGCGCGTATGGCCTCAGTCGGCGGGTCGGCGCACCAGGGCGAGGACGCTCTGCCAGCCGATCTTCAGCACGCCCGACACCTCTTCTTCGCGCGAGATCTCGTCGCTCGCGGTGTCGATGCAGCAGACCCAGTTTCCATCGGGCAGCGTGAACTCGGCGTCGTCGCCGGCATTGAGGATCACCAGAACCGGCGGCTCGCCGGACGGCGCGGCGAGTTCCATGCCGAGGCAGTCGAGGCCCTCGTCGCCCCAATCCTCGTCGTACATCTCGCGGCCCGAACAATGGTACCAGCGCACGACGGGTGTGTTCGGGTTGCCATCTTCCGGGGCGGTGGCGAAGCGGCGCTGGCGCAGCGCGACATTCGCCCGCCGGAAGGCGCTGAGGTCGGCGACGGCATCGATCAGATCCTCCTGCGCGGCGTCCCAGTTCAGCCAGGCGGTTTCGTTGTCCTGACAATAGGCGTTGTTGTTGCCGTGCTGGGTCTGTCCGAATTCGTCGCCCGCCAGCAGCATCGGGATGCCGTTGGACAGAAACAGGCTTGCCAGCATCGACCGCGCCCGCCGCTTGCGCGCGGCCAGGATTTCGGGGTCGTCGGTCGGGCCCTCGACGCCCATGTTGTCCGAGACGTTGTGGCCGTGCCCGTCCTTGCCGTCCTCGCCGTTCGCGTCGTTGTGCTTTTCGTTGTAGGACAGCGTGTCCCAGAGCGTGAAGCCGTCATGGGCGGCAATGAAGTTGATGCTCGAGGTCGCCGGGCGGTGCGAGTGGTTGAACTGCACGGGCGAGCCGGTCAGGCGCTGCGCCGCGACGCTCACCTTGCCGGTGTCGCGCCGCCAGAAGCCGCGGAAGTCGTCTCGGAACTTGTCGTTCCATTCGCGGAATGGCCAGGGAAAGCCGCCGACCTGATAGCCGCCCTCGCCGATATCCCAGGGTTCCGCGATCAGCTTGACCGATGACAGGACCGGGTCCTGGCGGATCCCGTTGAAGAACGCGCCCTCGCGCTCGAAGCCCAGAGCCTCGCGGCCGAGGGCGGATGCCAGGTCGAAACGGAACCCGTCGACATGCATGACCTGCACCCAATAGCGCAGACTGTCCATGATCATGCGCAGGACCATCGGATGTTCGACGTTGAGCGTGTTGCCCGTACCGGTCGTGTCGTGGCAGTGCCGCGGGTTGTCGGGCGACAGGACATAGTAGGATGCGTTGTCGATGCCGCGGAACGAGAGCGTCGGGCCAAGCTCGCTGCCCTCGGCCGTATGGTTGTAGACCACGTCGAGGATCACCTCGATCCCGGCTTGGTGCAGCCGGCGGATCGCGCGCTTGGCTTCGTGCATCGCGCCGGTCTTCAGATACGGCCGGTGCGGCGCGAAGAAGTTGAGCGAGTTGTAGCCCCAGTAGTTCGACAGCCCCTTTTCCAGCAGGTGACGGTCATCGACGAAGCCGTGGATGGGCAGCAATTCGATTGCCGTCACGCCAAGGCGCTGGAGATGCTGAATGACCGCTTCGGAGGCCAGCCCCTGGAAGGTGCCGCGATCCTCCTTCGGCACGTCGGAGTGCCGCATCGTCAGCCCCTTCACGTGCGCCTCGTAGATCAGCGTGTCTGGCCAGGGGCGGCGGAGCGCGGTGTCGGCGTCCCAGTCGAACCGGGGATCGACCACGACCGCCTTCGGCATGTAGGGGGCGGAGTCGCGCTTGTCGAACTTCCGGTCGTCCATCCCGACGGGATAGCCGAAGAGCGAATCGTGCCAGCGCATTTCACCGCGCACCTCGCGTGCGTATGGGTCGAGGAGCAGCTTGTTGGGGTTGAAGCGGTGCCCCTCCTCGGGGGCGTAGGGGCCGTCGACGCGGTAGGCGTAGACCTGGCCGGGACCGATTCCCGGCAAGTGCCCGTACCAGATGCCGCCCTCCATTTCAGGCAGGTCGAGGCGGTGCATCTCGTACTGACCGGTATTGTCGAAGAGGCACAGCTCGACCCGCGTCGCATTCTCGGAAAACAGTGCGAAATTCGTGCCGTAGCCGTCGAATTCGGCGCCCAGCGAGTCCCAGCGCGCGGCCTCGCGATCAAAATTGGGTCGTCCATGCCTCATGAGAGAGCACTGCAACGGATGAAGCGAAGGCGCGACGGTGCGCGCGGCGATTGTAACATTCCGACCTCTTGACCTGATGCGGTGAGTACGTGCAGCGTGAACGGGGCGTGTCAAGGGAGGTTCCACGCGCCGGTGCGGATCGGAGGAAGCAGATGCGCACATTTCCCGCCGGGCGGCCGCCGCGTGCGGCAGGGGCGTGCAGATGGCGCGCGGTGGCGGGAGACTTGGGGGGAAGCTTACAGGGAACCTTACCGGGCGTAACCGGTTAGAAACACGCACCACAGCAGAAGGGGACAGCAGTGGTCCGAGACAAGACAGCCGCCGAGACGAAGAAGCGCACAACCGCAAAAAGCGGAGCGAAAGCAAGCAAGAAGGGGGTGAAACACCCCGCAGATCCCCGGCTTGAAGTCCTTGCCGCGCAGCGCATCGCCATCGAGGGCGTCAATGTCGAGATCGACGGCGGGCGGTTCCCGGCCAAAGCCGTCGCCGGCCAGCCCGAACGGATCGCGGCCGACATTTTCTGCGACGGGCACGAGACGATCGAGGCCGCGCTTCTTTATCGTCACGGCAGCGAGGGCGCGTTCATCGAGGTCCCGATGGAGCACCTGGGCAACGACCGCTGGGAGGCCTGGGTCACGTTTTCCGAGATCGGAAGCCACGAGCTGACTTTCATCGTCTGGCGCAACCTGTTTGCGACCTGGCGCAAGGACGTCGCCAAGAAATACGCCGCCGGCCGGTCGGTCGGGCTGGAGCTGGAAGAGGCGCGCCACATGATCGAGGCGGCCTACGGGCGCGAGGGGCGCGCGAATGCGCGTGACAAGACCGCCCTGCGTGACGTGGTCAAGGCCGACCGCGAGGCGCAGAAAGTGGGCATCGCCGATGGCGAGCGCCTGGCGCGCCTGACCTCGACCGAGGTGGCCGAACTGATGGACCGCGCCGGCCCGCGCACGAACCTGACGGAGTACAGGACGCTGCCGCTTTTCGTCGACCGGCGCGCGGCGGCGTTCAGCGCCTGGTACGAGCTGATGCCCCGCTCGCAATCGGGCGACGTGAACCGGCACGGCACGTTCGACGATGTGATCGCCCGCCTGGGGTATGTGCGCGACCTGGGATTCGACGTGCTCTACTTCCCGCCGATCCACCCGATCGGGCGCACGAACCGCAAGGGCAAGAACAACAGCCTGACCGCCGAGGACGGCGAGCCCGGCAGCCCCTATGCG
Source organism: Paracoccaceae bacterium (assembly GCA_007134405.1). Taxonomy (GTDB): domain Bacteria; phylum Pseudomonadota; class Alphaproteobacteria; order Rhodobacterales; family Rhodobacteraceae; genus Pararhodobacter. Next base: position 9,549 of record SLKW01000433.1, on the reverse strand, counting down.
ATCGGCGCGAAGGAGGGGGGGCACGACGCCATCCACCCGGAACTGGGCACGTTCGAGGATTTCCACCGCCTGGTGCAGGCCGCGCGCGAGCACGGGCTGGAGATCGCGCTCGATTTCGCCATCCAGTGCTCGCCCGACCATCCGTGGATCAAGGAGCATCCCGAGTGGTTCGACTGGCGGCCGGACGGGTCGATCAAGTTCGCCGAGAACCCGCCGAAGAAATACGAGGACATCGTCAACGTCCATTTCTACCGCGACGCGATTCCCGGCCTCTGGTACGAGTTGCGCGACATCGTGCTGTTCTGGATCAAGCACGGGGTCACGATCTTCCGCGTCGACAACCCGCACACCAAGCCCTTCCCGTTCTGGGAATGGATGATCGCCGACGTGCAGGCGCGCCACCCCGAGGCGATCTTCCTGGCCGAGGCGTTCACCCGCCCGAAGGTGATGAAGCGGCTGGCGAAGGTGGGGTTCGGCCAGTCCTATTCGTACTTCACCTGGCGCAACGAGAAGACCGAGATCCAGGAGTACATGACCGAACTGACGCAAAGCGAGTGCCGCCACTACATGCGGCCGAACTTCTTTGCCAACACACCGGACATCAACCCGCTCTATCTGCAGACCAGCGGCCGCGCCGGCTTCCGCGTGCGGCTGTGCCTGGCGGCGACCTTGGCCGGGAACTACGGGATCTACAACGGGTTCGAGATCTGCGAAGCCGAGCCGGTGCCAGGCAAGGAAGAATACCTCAATTCCGAAAAGTACGAACTGCGTGAATGGGACATGGACCAGCCCGGCAACATCCAGCACGACATTCGCCTGATGAACCGGCTGCGCAACACGCATCCGGCGCTGCAGGAATTCACCAACCTCGCCTTCCACGAGGTCGATAACCCCTACGTTCTATCCTACTCGAAGAAAACCGAAAACCTGAGGGATTTCATATTGTTTCACGTCAATCTTGATCCGCACGATACGCAGGGCTTTCATTTCGAGGTGCCGCTTTGGGAATTCGGCCTTCCCGACGAGGCCTCGATCGAGGTGCGCGATCTTTTGCACGGGAATCACTTCACCTGGCACGGCAAGACGCAATGGCTGGACCTGGAGCCGGCAACGCGGCCCTACGCGATCTGGCAGCTGTTCGCGCCGGGGGCGCCGCGCGCATGAACCGCCCAGAACGTTCGAACGCAGGAGCCACCGTCGCCATCCGCCGCCCGCGCGGCAGCCAGATCGATCGCAGCCAGGCCGACTGGTACAAGGACGCGATCATCTACCAGTTGCACATCAAGGCGTTTCAGGACGCCAACGGCGACGGCATCGGCGATTTCGCCGGGTTGATGCAGCGTCTCGACTATGTGCAGGAACTCGGTGTCACCGCGATCTGGGTGTTGCCCTTCTATCCCTCGCCGTTGCGGGATGACGGCTACGACATCGCGGATTATCGATCGATCAACCCATCCTACGGAGAGATGCGCGATTTCAAGGCCTTCGTCACCGAAGCTCACAGGCGTGGATTGCGGGTGATCACCGAGTTGGTCATCAATCACACGTCCGACCAGCACCCCTGGTTCCAGCGCGCCCGCCACGCCAAGCCGGGTTCGGCGGCGCGCGACTGGTACGTCTGGTCCGATACCGACGAGAAATGGCCCGAGACGCGGATCATCTTTCTGGACACCGAGAAATCGAACTGGACCTGGGACCCGGTCGCCGGGGCCTTCTACTGGCACCGCTTCTATTCGCACCAGCCGGATCTCAACTTCGACAACCCCCGCGTGCTGGCCGAGGTGCTGAAGACGATGCGCTTCTGGCTGGATATGGGGGTGGACGGGCTGCGGCTCGACGCGATTCCCTACCTGGTCGAGCGTGACGGCACCAACAACGAGAACCTGCCCGAGACGCACGACGTGCTGAAGAAGATCCGCGCCGAGCTCGACCGGCACTATCCCGACCGGATGCTGCTGGCCGAGGCCAACCAGTGGCCCGAGGATACGCGCCCCTATTTCGGCGATGGCGACGAATGCCACATGGGCTTCCATTTTCCGCTGATGCCGCGGATGTACATGGCCTTGGCGCAAGCCGACCGCCACCCGATCACCGACATCATCCGGCAGACCCCCGAGATCCCCGAGCCCTGCCAGTGGGGCATCTTCCTGCGCAACCATGACGAGCTGACGCTTGAGATGGTGACCGAGGACGAACGCGACTACATGTGGCGCTTCTATGCCGAGGATTCGCGCGCGCGCATCAATCTCGGCATCCGCCGTCGTCTCGCGCCCCTGATGAAGAACGACCGGCGCAAGATCGAGCTACTGAACTCGATGCTGCTGTCAATGCCGGGCACGCCGATCCTCTATTATGGCGACGAGATCGGCATGGGCGACAATTACTACCTGGGCGACCGGGACGGCGTGCGCACGCCGATGCAATGGACCGGCGACCGCAACGCGGGGTTCAGCCGCGCCAACCCGCAGGAGTTGTACCTGCCGGTCATCATCGACCCGATCTACGGCTACCAGGCCATCAACGTCGAGGCGCAGGCCGAAGACCCGTCGTCGCTGCTCAACTGGATGCGGCGGATGATCACCGTGCGCAAGCGCCACAACGCCTTCGGGCGCGGGGCCATGACGCTGCTGTACCCGCGCAACCGCAAGATCCTTGCCTACCTGCGCGAGCATGAGGATGAAGCTTTCCTCTGCGTCGCGAACCTCGCCGACAGCGCCCAGGCGGTGGAACTGGACCTGGCGCGCTTCCGGGGACGGGTGCCGGTGGAACTGACCGGCAGTTCGGCGTTTCCACCGGTCGGCGAGTTACCCTACATGCTGACCCTTCCTGCCTATGGATTTTTCTGGTTTGCCATGAGCGACGAACAGGACCTGCCCTCGTGGCACGAACCTTTGCCCGAGGTTCTGCCCGAATTCATCACCCTGACCAGCCGCGACGGCCGGGTCGGCACCGCGCTGAGCGGCCGTGAAGGCCCGCAGTTCAGCGACGAGGAACTGCCGAAATGGCTGCCGCTGCAGCGCTGGTTCGCCGCGAAGGATCGGACGATCCATGGCGTGAAAGCCGTCGTTCTGGGCGAAATGGGCAAGGGCGAGCATGCCCTGACCGCCATCGATGTCGACCTGGGCGAAGAGACGCAGCGCTATTTCCTGCCGCTTTCCGTCCGGTGGGGCGACGACAACCTGCGCCATGGTGCGCCGAAACTGTCCTACACGCTCTCGAAGATGCGGCGCGGGCCGACGGTGGGGGCGCTGATCGACGGGGCGCATGACGAACGGCTGGCCGCGGCCCTTCTGGACGGGATGCGCGCCGAGCGTCGGATCGGGGATGGACATGGCAGCGTCGTCTTCGAGGCGTCGGAACGGCTGCAATCGATGGAGGATCTGGGAGAGCCGCACTATCTGGGCGTCGAGCAGAGCAATATCTCGGTCAGTTTTGACAACCGCGTGATCCTCAAGATCTACCGCCGCCTGCGCGCGGGCGAACAGCCCGATGTCGAAGTGGCGCGCTTCCTGACCGAGACCGCGAATTTCCCGCATACGCCGCATTTCCTGGGCGCGATTTCCTGGCGGCCAGCGGGCGGCGATGGGGATGAGCCGACGACCCTGGCCGCGGCGTTCCCCTTCGTGCCCAATCAGGGCGATGCCTGGTCTGGCATATCGAACGCGCTGCGCAGCGATCTGGCCGAGCATGAAAGCTGGTCCTCCACCGCGGCGGACGGACAGAGCGAAGCCGAGGAATTCAGCTATCCGCTCAATATCGGACGGCTGCTGGGCCAGCGCACCGCGGAACTGCACCGCGCCTTCGCGACGCCCACCGATGATCCCGCCTTCGCGCTGGAGCCGTTGCGCGCCGAGGATCTGGCGCATTGGGCCGCCGAGACCGCGTCCGAGACCGAGACCGTGATGTCCCGGCTGCAGGACGCACGCCCCTCGCTTGCCGAGGGCGACGCGGCGCTTGCCGACCGCGTCCTCGGCCATCGCGGCGCGCTGCTCGAGCGGGCGCGCCGCGTCGCCAAGATGACACCGCAGGGGATGCTGTCGCGCGTGCATGGCGATTATCACCTCGGGCAGGTTCTTCTGTCGCAGGGGGATGTGTCGATCATCGACTTCGAGGGTGAGCCGGCGCGGACCCTGGCCGAGCGGCGCGCGAAGTCCTCGCCGCTGCAGGACGTGGCGGGCATGTTGCGGTCCTTCGACTACGCGGCACTGATGGCGGTGCGCTTGCACCCGCAGGGCGAAGGCGCGATTGCGGAAAGCGCGCTGCGCCGGCTCGAGGACTGGCGTCAGTCGGTGGCACGAGCCTATCTGGCGGCGTATGAGGAACACGCTGCCGGTACTCCGAACCTGCCCGAGGATGCCGAAGCGCGGCGCCAGCTTCTCGACCTCTTCCTGCTGCGCAAGGCGATCTACGAGATCTCCTACGAACTGGGCAACCGCCCGGCATGGGTCGGCATCCCCCTGCGCGGTGTCCTGGAACAGATTATGGGAGATGAGGCATGAACGGGGCCGGAACGCCTGCAGCCGTGCCGCTGTCCGATATCGAAGCGATCATCCGCGGCGAGCATACCGACCCGTTCGGCGTGCTGGGGATGCATGGCGGCGGTGGCGAGCCGCTTCAGGTCGCGACCTTCCAGCCCGAAGCGGCGGAGGTGGCGGTGGTCAGCGCCGACGGCACCAAGGTCATCTGCGAGCTCGAGCGGCTGAGCCCCGAGGGCTTTTTCGCCGGCCGCATCCCGCGCCGCAAGAACCGGTTCGAATACCGACTGCGTCTGCGCGCGGGCGACCGCGAATGGGATATCGACGACCCCTATCGCTTTTCCCGCATCATGGGCGATCTGGACGAACACCTGATGGGGGAAGGTCGGCATCGGCAGCTCTACAACCGGCTGGGCGCGCATCCCATGATCCACGAAGGCGTGGCCGGGGTCGCCTTTGCCGTCTGGGCGCCGAACGCGCGGCGGGCCAGCGTCGTGGGACCGTTCAACGCCTGGGACGGTCGCCGGCATCCAATGCGGCGACGGCACGGCGTCGGCGTGTGGGAGTTGTTCCTGCCCGGCCTTGGAGTGGGCGAACTCTACAAGTTCGAGCTGCTCAGCGCGAGCGGTGAGCGGCTGCCCCTGAAGGCCGATCCGGTCGGCTTTGCGCATGAAGTGCCGCCTGCGACCGCCTCCATCGTCAGCGGCATGCCCGATTATGCCTGGACCGACGCCGAATGGATCGCACAACGTCCAGAGCGGCAGGACCGGAAGGCGCCCATTTCGATCTACGAGGTGCATCTGGGCTCGTGGCGGCGCGGCGAGGGCAACAGCTACCTCGACTATGACACACTCGCCGCGCAGCTGGTCGATTACATGGGCGAGATGGGCTTCACGCATGTCGAGTTCCTGCCGGTCAGCGAACACCCTTTCTCCGGCTCCTGGGGCTACCAACCCATCGGGCTTTTTGCTCCCACCTCGCGCTTCGGCCCGCCCGAGGGGTTCGCGCGGATGGTGGACCGGCTGCACGCCGCCGGCATCGGCGTGATCTGCGATTGGGTGCCCGCGCATTTTCCCTCGGATGCCCACGGACTGGCAGAATTCGACGGCACCGCGCTTTATGAACACGCCGACCCGCGCCAGGGCTTCCATCAGGACTGGAACACGCTGATCTACAATTTCGGCCGGCGGGAGGTGGCGAACTTTCTCAATGCCAGCGCGGTCTACTGGCTGGACAAGTTCCACGTCGATGCGCTGCGCGTGGATGCCGTCGCCTCGATGCTTTATCTGGATTATTCGCGGCAGCCGGGCGAATGGGTCCCCAACAAATACGGCGGCAACGAAAACCTCGAGGCGATCGACTTCCTGCGCGAGGTAAATGTCCACATTTGCGAGGATTACCCCGGCGCGGCCATGATCGCCGAGGAATCGACCGCCTTTCCCAAGGTCAGCCGTCCGGTTGAGGATGGCGGGCTCGGCTTCACCTTCAAGTGGAACATGGGCTGGATGCACGACACGCTGGGATACTTCCGGGAAGACCCGATCCATCGGCGGTATCATCAGGACAAGCTGACCTTCGGTCTGGTCTACGCCTTTTCCGAGGATTTCGTCCTGCCGCTCAGCCACGACGAGGTGGTGCACGGCAAGGGCTCGCTCATCCGCCAGATGGCCGGGGACCGCTGGCAGAAATTCGCCAACCTGCGCGCCTATTTCGGCTTCATGTGGACGCATCCCGGCAAGAAGCTTCTCTTCATGGGCGGCGAGTTCGCACAGGAGCGGGAATGGAACCACGACCAGTCGCTCGACTGGCACCTGCTCGACGATCCGTTGCACCGGGGCGTGCAGCTGTTGGTGGCCGATCTCAACCGCCTCTACCGCGACCGCCCTGCCCTGCACCGGCTAGATTGCGACCCCGAGGGTTTCGAATGGATCGACGCCTCGGACGCCGCGCAGAGCGTCCTCGTCTATCTGCGCAAATCCGACGACGGGTCGCCGCCAGTGGTGGTCGTCTGCAACCTTACCCCGGTGGTGCGCAGCGACTATCGCATCGGCGTGCCGCAGGGCGGCGCCTGGCGCGAGCTTCTGAACACCGATGCCGAGGTCTATGGCGGCTCCAATGTCGGCAACCAGGGCAACCTGAACGCCGAGGATACGTCGTGGCACGGCCGCCCGGCCTCGCTGCGCCTGACCCTGCCGCCCTTGGCGACGCTCGTCCTGGCGCCGAAATGACGCCGCTGGCGCGGCCGCACTATGGGGGCACTGCAACCATCCCGGAGAAAGGCGCGCGCGGGGCGGAACCGGCGGCACCGTCGGCGGGTGAGGCCGGCGGTACGCACGCGGCCGTGGCACGAAGGAAAACGACGCCATGACCGGAAAACCGACGCAACGTTCCTTTCCCCGGACCTGGGGCGCGGAACTCGACGCCGCCGGCGCGCGCTTCCGGCTCTGGGCACCGGGGCAGACCGAGGTGACGCTGCGCATCGATGGGCGTGACCACCCGATGCAGCGCGTCGACGACGGCTGGTGCAGCGCCCATGTAGCGGATGCGCGCCCCGGCGCCGAATACGCCTTCGTCATGCCTGACGGCCTCACTGTGCCCGACCCGGCCGCACGGGCACAGGCGGGCGACGTGCACGGCCCCTCGCTGCTCGTCGATCCCAATGCCTATCGCTGGCAAAACGACTGGCAGGGCCGCCCCTGGGCCGAGGCCGTCATCATGGAAATCCATATCGGCACCTTCACCCCCGAAGGAACCTTCCGCGCTGCCGCCGAGCGCTTGCCCCACCTGGCCGAGACCGGAATTACCGCGGTCGAGATCATGCCGGTCGCGCAATTCGCCGGAAATCGCGGTTGGGGCTACGACGGCGTCCTGCCCTACGCGCCGCATCCCGCATATGGCGCGCCCGAGGACTTCAAGGCTTTGATCGACACCGCCCACGGCCTCAGCCTGATGGTCCTGCTCGACGTCGTCTACAACCATTTCGGCCCGGACGGGAACTACCTCCACGTCTACGCACCGCGGTTCTTCACCGATCGCCGAAAGACCCCATGGGGAGCGGCCATCGCCTATGAGGAACCCGCCGTGCGCCGTTTCTTCATCGAGAACGCGCTCTACTGGCTCGAGGAGTATCACCTCGACGGTCTGCGCCTCGACGCGATCGACAATGTCATCGACCCGGAGTCCCGAACAGAGATCCTGGAAGAGATCGCTACCGAAATTCGCACCGCGCATCCCGACGCGCCCCTGCACCTGACGACCGAGGATTACCGCAACATCACCCGCCTGCACGAACGCGCCAGCAACGGCAGCCCGCTTCTCTATACTGCCGAATGGAACGACGATTTCCACAATGCCGCGCATGTCGTCGCCACCCACGAATCCGAGGGCTATTACGTCGATTTTGCGCAAGACCACTGGGCCAAGCTCGCCCGTTCGCTGGCCGAGGGTTTCGCCTTCCAGGGCGAGGTTTCGCAGCACATGGGCGGCAAGCCACGCGGAGAACCCTCGGCACATCTGCCGCCCCTGGCCTTCGTTGATTTTCTGCAGAACCACGATCAGACCGGCAACCGGGCCTTCGGCGAGCGCCTGCTGACGCTCGCCCCCGAAAGCATGGTGCGGGCACTGACCGAGATCCTGCTGCTCTCGCCGCATGTCCCCTTGATGTTCATGGGCGAGGAATGGGGCGAAACGCGCCCCTTCGCCTTCTTCACCGACTTTCACGGCGATCTGGCAGAGGCCGTTCGCGAAGGCCGCCGCCGGGAGTTCAGCGCTTTCGGAGCCTTCGCCGATCCAGCCCAACGCGCCGCCATTCCCGACCCGAACGCCGAAACGACCTTCGAGGCATCGAAAATTGACTGGGAAAAGCGCCATAGCCCCACCGGTCAGGAATGGCTGCGCCTGGTGCGGCAGCTGCTCGTCCTGCGGCGGCGCGAGCTCGTTCCGCACTTGGCGCGCGCGCCAGGTCACGGCGGACGCGTTCTTGCGGCCGACGACGGGTTGATCGCCGTGGACTGGACCCTCGATGGCGCGATCGTTCGGCTGCGCGCCAATCTCTCCGACCGACTGGTGGAGCCGCCCGCCGCGACAGGCCGGCGCCTTCACGGGCCGGATGGCACCACCCTGCCCCCCTTCACCATCCGCGTACTCAAGGACGCCGCAGAAACAACGGAGACTGAATGAGCATCGAAGAGACGGCCGCGCGTTTCGGCATCCAGGCGGAGAATTTCTTCATCGGCGGTCACCGCCAGCGCGCCCCGCAGGAAACGCTGGAGCGGCTTCTCGCTGCCTTCGGGGTCGCGCCGGATGCCGAGCCGCCGACGGCATCCTTCGAGCTGCGCGCGCCGAACGGGGCGTCGTGCCACCTGCCCGACAACGGGACGCGGATGTGGGGGCTCGCCGCACAGCTCTATCAACTCCGCTCGGCACGCAACTGGGGTATGGGCGATTTCGCCGACCTGTCGGACCTTGCGCGGATGGCGGGTGCGGCCGGGGCGGATTTCATCGGCCTCAACCCGCTGCACGCACTCTTTCTGGCCAATCCCGCGCACTGCTCGCCCTTCTCGCCCTCGAACCGCCACTTCCTCAACCCGCTCTACATCGCGGTGGATCGACTCGAGGGGTTCGACCTCGCCCTTGCCGACATGGAGGCCGTCGCGCGGGCACGGGCCACGGAACTGGTGGATTATCCCGCCGTGGCGCAACTGAAGCTGCCGATGCTCCGCACCCTTTGGCAACGCAACCCGCGCGGCGAGGGGCTGGAGGCGTTTCGCACCGAAGGCGGCGCGCCGCTCTACAACCACGCCCTGTTCGAGGCAATCTCGGAGCATCTGGCCGCGCTGGGCCATGGCGCCGGCTGGGCCGGGTGGCCCGAGGAATGGCACAACATCGACGGTCCCGCCGCGCGCGCCTTCGCCGAGGATCACCCTGACGATGTAGAGTTCCACATCTGGCTGCAATGGCTCGCCGACCGCCAGCTTCGCGATGCGCGCGAGGCCTGTCACGCGGCGGGCATGAAGATCGGCCTCTATCTCGACTTCGCGGTAGGCGAGGCGCCGGACGGCTCGGGCGTCTGGTC
>SLKW01000377.1 GCA_007134405.1 Paracoccaceae bacterium | reverse complement strand
GCCGCGAAGGAGCTGCCGGCAGCATGACCTGCGCCGCCGCCTCGGCGAGCACCTCGACGCGGCTCACCTCGCCCCAGTCGCGGGAATAGGGCGGCACCGGCAGCGGCTCCTCGCCGACCACCTCGCGCCAGACGCCGCGCGCGAGCCCGAGGCAGTCGCAGCCGACGCCACGCCGGCTGGCCTGGTCGTGATAGGGCGTGCCGAGCCAGCCGCGCGCGGCGGTGACAACGCGCGCTGGGTCCGCAGGTCTCATAGCGGCTCTCCCGTGTTCGACCCGTCGCGCCTGGCGAAGCGGATCACCGCGTCGTTGCCGGGGATGTGCGGGAAGCCGCGGAAGTTGATGGCGTTCGCGAAGCGTCCGGCGCAGGTCTCCAGGAGCTTGTCGCAGCCGGCGCGGACGACGAACTGGTCGCCGAGCAGGACCGGCCGCACCGGCGCCTGGATGAGCGTGAGCACCGTCGCACCGTCGCGGCGGTCGTGCTGCGCGATCTCGAAGCGCTGTCCGGCACTGGCGCCACTCGTCCATTCCAGCGTGCCCAGCGCAAGGAGCCCCTCCGCGAAACCGTCCAGCCCCGAGACGACGAAAGCGCGGTCGCGAATGGTGTCGAGAACCGCACCCTCGCCCTTGAATGCCGGATCCTCGGGATCGACGCCGCAGCGCGCGTCGCCCAGCGTGGCATCGCAGGTCGCCTGGAAGACCCGGCCGACCGTCTGGCCGAGGACATGCGCCATGCCGCGCATCTCGGCGACGAAGGCCAGCCGGCCGCGCCGTATCTGCCCGATGGCGCCCCGGCGCAACAGCGCCCGCTGGGAGGGAGCGGACCAGTTGACCCGCCAGACCTCGACCTCGGCGCCGTCCCACAGGCCCACGGCGATATCGGCCTCGGTGATCCGCGCGCTCGTCAGCGCCCCCTCGGCATCCTGCGCATCGACCGCGAGGTCCGATCCCGCGCGCAACTCGGAGGCGGCAAAGCCGCTTTCCGGTTCGAACTCAGTCCCGTCGAAGGCGAGCGTCCGGTCGTGGTCGGTAAAACCATAGACCGCACCGTCACCGCGCGTGAGCCGCCAGCACCAGGCGAGTGTCGTCGTGCCGGTATCGAGATGCGCCTGAAGCGCGGCAGACAGATGTTTCATCGGTCACTTTTCGTTCGGGTTGGCAGACACACCACGCGGTGGCAGGATTTGAAGGACGTGAAGGATCGGTCGGCAGCCGGTGTCATCGGCCACGAGCGAGGTATCAGATGCCCATCATCATCGATGAGATCGGCGAGTCACCGGAACCGCGGCCGCAGCCCCCGCGCGCGCCACAGAACAACCAGGCGACCGTCGAAGCCGCGGTCGGCAGGACACTCGCGCTGATCGCTCTTGACCGCGAACGGGAGGCCCGACTTGCGCCGCCCTGAGCCGCGTGGCGCTGACTCTGCGCGACCGTTTTTACTTGTCGACGGCCGACGCCGCGACGATATGGGAGCGGCACTTCTGTTCATGGATGTCAGGCTGCCGCGGCATGGCATGGCTCATGCCGAGCTACGGCTGCAGGCCATGCCAGAAAGCGGCAGGTTCCCCTTCCAGGATCTCCGGCACGGTGCGCGGCTCGGTGTGGGTTTCGAATCCGCACGAACACCACCGGTGTTCGAGGGAGACATCACGGCGATCGAGTTCAGAATGGGAAACGGCCCGCCCGAACTCGCCATCCTGGCCGAGGACGCGCTGCACCGTCTCGCCCGCAGCCTGCGCCCGCAAAGCTTCGATGAAATCACGGCGGACGAGGTCGTTTTCTTGCTGGCGCATCGTGCTGGCCTCCTTGCCGACACGAACCTGGGCGGACCCGCGGAGACCTTCGTCAAGGGTGCCGAAAGCGACCTTGCTTTCCTGCTTCGGACGGTGCTGGCCCGCGGCGGGGCGTTGCGTCTGGACGGTGACCGGGTCCGCGCCGGACCCGAGCCGCGGCCGCTGTCGCTCGCGGCCGACGCACTCAAGGAGCTTCGCATCATCGCGGACCTGAACTGGCAGCCAGGAGCCGTTACCGCGCGGGGCTGGAACCTGGCCGAGGGGACGGTCGCTGAAGCAACGGCGGTACCCGACCCCCAGACGCCCCTTCAGGGAGCGGCCGCCATCGTCGAGAACCTCGGCTGGGCGGCTCGTTACACGCTGCCGCGCGACTTCGTCGAGGGCTCGGTGTTGAACGCGGCCGCCAACGTAGAAGCGACGCGCGCGGCCGAGCGTTTCCTGCATGGCGAGATCGCCGGCAACGTGCCCGAGTTGCGTCCGGGGCGGGTCATCGAACTTACCGGTATCGATCCGCGTTTCGCGGGTCGATATCGGGTCGGCGACTGTCGGCACCATTACTCTTCCACAGAGGGAGCGGTCGTGCGCGCCCGGATCGCTCGGTCGAACTGGCAGGCATGAAGGCAAAGGAATTTCGCTAATGACCGAAAAGCCCGAGTGGACCGCCGGCATCCATCTTGCGACGGTCATCGAAGACAACGATCCGATGAACCTCAATCGCGTTCGTGTATTTCTGGCCGGTCTTGAACTCGAGCTCTGGGCGCCGGTTCTGATTCCCGGGGGCGGCGCCGGCTACGGCGTGGCTATGACGCCGAGGCGCTGGGAAACCGTCGCGGTGGCGTTTCCGGGCGGCGACCCTGCGCATCCGCTTGTGCTCGGTGCGATCTGGTCGGGCGCCGGCGCACGACCGCCCGCGGCGGGGCAACCCGACAAGACCTACGCCATCGTGTCACCAAAGGGGGCGTCCATCCGTATTGAGGAGGTCAGCGATACCGCGCCCCCTGCCATGGTCTTCGAGGCCGATCATCAGACACGGATCCGCATCGATGCGAACGCTGGCGGCAGCATCGTGATCGAACATTCCGACGGCTCGATCACGCTGAGCACAACCGGGATCAGCGTCGCCAGTTCGGCGACTGTGTCCGTGTCGGCAAGCCACGTCACCGTCTCCGCCGGCACGGTGACGATTGATACCGGGCTGACCAGGGCCACCGGGGTTGTGCAATGCGACACCCTCATCACCAATTCCGTGGTTTCGGCCAGTTATATGCCCGGGGCCGGCAACATCTGGTAACGGGGCAGAGCCAGAGCGGGTTGTGGCGTTTCATCGCTCGCCGCTCCGGAAGCCGCGCTCGATCCGGTCGCGCAGACCGATCAGCCCGAGGCCGAGCGCGATCAGCGCGGCCGGGGATGCGTCCCCGGAGCCCGACAGCAGCGTGACCAGCCGGGCGATCTCGGCAAGCGATCCGGTCGCGGGGAGCGCCATGTTGGCGGTGCCGGTGGCGACGGCCAGCAGGCCGGCCCACCAGGTGAGGGATCGGGGCGGATGTAGCGCATGGGTCAGGCCCTCCGGGTGAGGTTGGCGAAGGCGGCGGCCAGCCGTGCGAGCCAGCTGACCGGGCGGTCGGGTTGAGGGGACGCGACGTGCGACGGCGGCGTGCCCTGCGGGCGCATGAAGGCCAGCGCCTCGGCCTCGGTCAGCCGCCGGATCGGGCGCGAGAAGTCGACGCGGCCGTTGCGATCGACCGACCAGACGGGGATCGATCCCGCGGGATATCGGCCGTAGCGGAAGAGGTCCCGCTCGGCCTCGCGGCGGGGGATGATCGAGGCGGGACGGCGCCAGTTGAGGAATGCCTCGGCCGCCGCCGCACGGTCGCCCGCATTGAGGTGGCGGGTCAGCGCCGCCGTCGCGATGCCGCCGGTGTTGTAGTGGAAGCTCACCAGCGCATCGAACTCGTGCGGGGCGAGCGGAACCGTCACTGCGCGGCGCACCTCGGCCTCGTAGGCGGCAAGATCCGCCCGGAAGAGCCGGAGGGACTCGCGGATCCCGGCCTCGAGATCGGCGGGCATGCCGCGTGGTATCTTTGCCGGATCCGGCGGTCCCGCCTCGGCGGTGTGGCCGATGCCGACGGTCCAGATGTTCTTCACGTCGAGATAGGGGCCGGGCACG
>SLKW01000228.1 GCA_007134405.1 Paracoccaceae bacterium | reverse complement strand
GGACGCGGGATGACCTTCGTGGCCGAAAGCCTCGGCGTCAGCCTGAACACGGCGCGGACCCACCTGAAGGCGGTCTACGGGAAGACTGGCGTCAACCACCAGGCCGCGCTCGCACGCATCATCGCCGACCGCTTTCCGCCTGTTCGTGGGTTGAATGCTGAGAAGGATGCCGACGCGCGGAGGTGATCGGGCTCAAAACGCCTCTCCGCCCGTTGAAGGGGGAGTGCCCACCAAGTCTAATGGCAGGCGCTCAGGGTTCAGTTGGTCTGCTGCGTTTCGCTCGAGGCAGCGTTCTCTTCGACCTCTTCCAGGTGAACCACACCCGTTTCCGGTCCAGGGACTCATAGAGACCGAGTTGGTCGTCGAAGGTCGGCTCGACCTCGCCGCGCGGGTTGGTGAAACCACTCTGACCCGGCGGAACCACATCCAAGCGGGCTCGGTGTGGCGGCTCTTGAACGGTATGGAACCGTCGCGAACTGGACCCTCATTGCGGTTCCCGCTCATCCACAACAAAAAGCAGCTAATAGCGCAAGGCGCTGACTTGGCTTAGCTTTTCCACCATCTCGCCGCAATTTGCGCGAGTTTCCAGACTTCTTCTTCGCCGAACACGCGCCTGGCCAACATTGCTCGGTTGGCGGAACGAGCGGAGGGCCCTGATGATCACCGAACCGAAGTCAATCCCTGACATCTGGAAGCGGATGCCGAGCGAGATGCACGCGCGACGCTTCCTGGAGGGTTGCGGCGCTCGAAGGCATACGGGCTATGCTGGCCTTGATGCTGACGCATTCCGCTTAGCGGGACATGCAGAGTGCGCATAGCTGCGATCCCAAGGAACGGAAACCGTCATCGCGTGCGGGCGCCATGACTATCTCCTTCTTGCCCCCGTCTTTCGGCTAATATATTATCCCCAAGAGCTGTGAAGCCATATAATAGATAAGATAATGTCCCTTAGACTTAACCTCGACACTCCGTCCGCGATGCAAGATCGGGTTCGCGCGGCTGCCAGCAACCGCCGGCTCACACTCGGATTGACCCAGAGCGACCTGGCCACGCGGTCCGGAGTTCCGCTGGCGACCCTGAAGCGCTTCGAGCAGAAGGGGCAGATCGGTCTCGCCGGCCTGCTCGCCATCGCCGACGCGCTCGACGCGCTTGCTGGCTTCGGCGCCCTCTTCCCGGCCGTTGAGGCGACCCGTCTCGAGGATCTCGACAAGCCCGCGGCGCGACAGCGAGTCCGCAAACGCAAGGGGTCCTGAGCATGGCCCGCCGCCTCCGCGTCGGGATTGCCTTCGATCCGAACAACGTCCGCCACGTAGGGCAGATTGCCTGGGATTCCGCCCGCCGCTCCGCCGCGGTCGAATGGGACCCAGCGTTCGTGGCCGACCCGTTGCCGATCTCGCCTTACCACATCAAGACCTTGGCCGGACTCTATCGCACTGGCAATCCGGCAGCCTTCGAGGGCCTGCCCGGGGTCTTCGGCGACTCGCTCCCTGACGGCTGGGGCCGGCTGCTTATCAACCGCGAGCTCGAGCGCCGCGGCAGCGGTCGCACCGCCATTACCCCTGTCGACCGTCTGGCGATCGTCGGCACGCACGGGATGGGCGCCCTCATCTACCGCCCCGAGGAGCGATCGGTCGACCCGAACAGCGTCGACCTCGAATGGTTCGCCGATCTCGCGGCCAGCATGGGCGAGGACGCGTCGGTAGAGGACCTTCGCAAGGCCCGCGCGGCGTCCGGCGGTTCTGCCGGCGCCCGGCCGAAACTCGTGGCCCTGATCGATGTGGAGACTGGCCGCGTGCGCGACCATCGACTTACCCCGGAGCGGTGCGAACGGCAGGTGCTGATCAAGCATCCGGCGACAACCGACAGCCCGACCGCGATTGAAGAGGAAGAGGCCTACGCGAGGATGGCGCGGGCGGCCGGTATTGCCATGCCCTGGACCATGGTGCTGCGCTCCGGGCGCGGCGACACTTTCTTTGCCGTTGAGCGCTTCGACCGCAGCGGCGCTGGACGGGTGCATATGCACACTGCCGCAGGCCTGCTCGACGTCGACTTCCGCCAGCCGTCCATCGACTACGAGAACCTCCTGAAGCTGGTACGCTGGACCACCCGGCACGCTGAAGACCAAGACGAAATGTTCCGCAGGATGACCTTCAACGTCCTCACCCACAACCGGGATGATCACCTGAAGAACCACGCCTTCCTGATGGACGCTGGGGGTAGTTGGCGCTTGTCGCCGGCCTACGACGTCAGCTTCTCCGACGGTCCCGGTGGCGAGCACCATCTCGCGATCGCCGGAGAGGGGCGGCGGCCCGGCCGCAAGCACATAGAGGCGGTCGGGCGGACGCTCGGGATGAAACCCGCAGCGATCGCTGCGCTCGTTGATCCGGTTCGCGCCGCCATCGCCGACTGGCCGCGACACGCAGATGCCGCCGGAGTTCCGTCGCGGCGCGCCAAGCAGATCGCCGGCTACTTTGCCACGTAAGGCTGGGTCCAGGGACGCCAGCGTTCCATTCGGCCGCCGCACATGCACTTGCCGACGCGCTTTTCTATCCCGCAGCACTTGCGGCAAATGCTTTCGGCCCAGCACTCCCCGTGTCACCGATGCAATGAGGGCCCCGTTCCACTGCTGGATGGGAACCCTCATCCGAAAAGTTTGCTCGGATGGACGCGGTGTCGGGCTGCCAGAAAAGCAAACTCGAACGTCGCCTTTCGACGCCCATCATGGACGGCGCACCCCACAAACGGGATGCGTCACGGCGATGTCGCCGCTTTCTTTGGTGGATAAGCGGGTTGCGGTTTGGTAGGGCGGCCCGGCCGCGGCGGAAAGAATGGCTTTACCTGCCCCGATCACAGTCAACCTGCGCCGCCTGAGTCCTACGCGAGTCATACACGTGTCATACGCTTGTCATACGCTTTGTAACAAGCGATTTCCCAACGCCTCGCTGAGCGACAGTGGAAAATGGCAGGCCCGGCTTCCCGGGCCTGCGCGTCTTCCGGGTCGCGTCAGCGCGGCAGATAGACGATGCGCCGTGCCTCCGGTTCAACCAGGACAGGAACGTGGTTCACGTAGGCATAGGTGAACTCGCTATCCGGCACCGGCGTGAGCGTTACCGTGTCAGGCAGGCTGGCACCGACGACAATCTCTCCATCCAGGTAGACCGGCTCGACTGGGTTCTCCTGGACGTAAGTGATTTCACGGGTGCTTGGTTCGGCCAGGGCGCCGACGCCTGCTCCGGCGGCGGCTCCGACGAGCGCACCCGGAGGGCCGCCAATAATGGCGCCGACGATCGCACCCATTGCGCCACCCGCCGCAGTCGAACCACCGGCTTCCTGGCGTTCAATGATGCGGATGGTCTGGCGCGCTTCTGGAGCGGCGATCGGAACCGGCGCAGCCTCGATCTCCGTGTCGAGATAGGCACCATAAGCCCAGCCATCGGTGCCATCACGACTGATGCGACACCAGTTCGAGCTGTCCAGGCAACCTTCAACGGCCACGGTGGCTCCTGCGGGGATCACCGAAACAACCTCATGCATCGGCCCGGGGCCGGCACGCATGTTGAGTTCGGTGGATGCTGTGGCCGAAGTCTCGGCCAGTGCGGTGGTTGCCAGCAGAATGCCTGCAAGCGACCCACCAAGGAGGGTCTTCATACTCATTTCACTATTCCTTTCCGATGCTTGCCGGATGTTCCGGCATTCATACGGAAAGAACGTCAAAAGCCGCGAAGTAGTTCCTGTCGGGCAATCGAGCGAGCGGAAATTTGCCTGAAGCTTACGCGCATTCCATCGACCATACCGGAAGCTCCCGGCAGCTCGGGCCAGAAGAGAACGATCCGGATGACCTCGAGAAGTCTCGATTCCTGAGGGACCCGCAATCCAATGCCAGGAAGCGCGGCGGTCTCCACGCGATAACCTTTGGTGACGCAATCACGGGGCACAAGGCGCAGGGATCGGAAAAGCGCAAGGTTCTCCCTGGTCGATCGGCGCCGGTGCTTCCGCAACTACGGGTCTTGCTGGCTCTACACCGCCCTGAGCCGTGCGTGCGAAAGCGTCACTCGGGCGGGTATAAATTAACGACCGCGGGCAGTGAGGGATGAGAATGGCGCGCTCGTCATCGCTCGATCCATCGAAGTCGTAGGAGCAACCACGAAGTGGCAGGGGATCGATCCGGTGCCCAGGAGATGTGACCGTCCGGTCCTCCGGAAGGCAGGGCTCCTGTCGTCGACCCTCGATGTCGTCGGATTTGCGGGCGGCGCGCCACGAGCTTCCCGTAACCTCGGTGGGCTTGCCAGGGGCCCCCCTCAGCTGGATCGTATCGGACGAGATCCGGTCGGAAGAAACGCAAGGCGACCGAAGCCGCCTCGCGGGTGAACCGTTACGCCGTCTCGCGGGTGGCCTTCTCACTGGCGTAAAGTTCCTGCGCCGTCTCCACCGCCTTTGCGTGGACCTCTGCCAGATCGGGCCGCATTTTCTGCGCCCTTATTGCCGCCTGGATGGTTGACTGATGCTGCCCCTGGAAATGAGGAAAGACCTCGCGGGCGATCAGTTCGTAAGATTTCCTGGTCGCGTCGAAATTGGCCCAGTTATGCGCCAGCAGAAGATACGCGCCAAACCCTCCATTCGATTGCTTCCATAGGCGATCGATCTGGGCCCGACACATCTCCGGCGTGCCAATGGCGCCAAATCCCGTGTCGTTAATGAAGTCGATCATTTCCTTCGCATTGTTGCCGGGCATCGCCATTTGCGGGAAAGCCGCGATCTCCTGAAAGTAATGGAACCAGTGCTCGATTCCGTACTCGACGTCGCGGCGAGCCTGTTCGGCGGTCTCAGCGATGTGGCAAAGACCCACGAGGCGCCACTTCGAACGATCGGGCGCATGTCCGTAATGTTTCGCCTCGGCTTCGAGGACATCCCAGTGAAGCGCCAAAGCATCGAATCCCGCGGCTGTCGTCGCGCCGATCGAGATCAGCCCGGTGCCGTATTTCCCCGCAAGTTTTGGGCCGGTGGGCGAGGCGACGGCTGCCGTCGCGATGTCGAAGTCGGAATAGGGCCGCAGGTGCAGCCGGGCATCCTTCAGCACCCAGCGATCGTTCTCGAAGTTGACCGGCTCCTCCGACCGAATCAGGCGTGTCATGATATCGAGGCCATCGGCGAGAAGTCCGCGGGTGTCCTTCTGGCTCAGTCCGATCATCGCGGCGTCGGTCGGTAACGATCCGGGACCGACGCCCAACATCACCCGGCCGCGAGTAAGGTGATCAAGCTGCACGATGCGCTCGGCGACCCAGAGCGGATTGTGATAGCTTACGGAAACCACGCCGGTTCCCAGCTTGATCCTCCGGGTTCTGGGCGCCGCCGTAGCGATCATGAGTTCAGGGCTCGCGGAAATTTCCGATCCTGCCGAATGATGCTCCCCGAACCAGACTTCGTCGTAGTCGCAGCGATCGAGCCACTGAACCAGTTCAAGATCTTGCTCCAGCGCAAGAGTGGGGTTGATCCCCGGTTTGTGGAACGGCGCAAGAAAGATGCCAAAGCGCATCCGATTGGTCATTTGCTGTCTCCTCCCAAAGCGCCACCTCCGTGTCAGGGCACTTCCATCAGTTGCCTGAAGCGCGCGAGACGATGTTACAGCACTATCTTTGGGATCAATACACCTTCTCGTCGGCCATCGCTTTGAGGCGGAAGCACATGTCTCAACCAGGTTTAGTGTTCATGCCGATCCCAAGGACGCGCCGCGGTGCCGACCACGCCAGTCCACCGTCCGCGTGTCTCGCGCCGGCGTTCGGAACGGCAAATGTTCGCGCGGGTTGCCTTCCAGCCTGGGCTTGACCCGGCGCCACGTCCAGCCGTTGGAAAGCCGCCTCCGATCGGACCGACTTATGAAACTGGCGTTGCGCGTTGTGCACTTTATCTGGGATCGAACCGGGACGGCGCTGAAGGTCAGCTGGATCGATTGTCTCAATTCGACGCAAACTGCGTGCCCGCAATCATCATTTGTTCATAGTTGAACGCAAGCATCGTTGGAGCCGTGCATGGGGGCCGGCCAATTCTTGTTTGTTGCGTGCGATCTGGCTGAGGTTTCATGAGCACAGCTGACGCGATCGAGGAATTCACGGACGAGTTGAAGCCCGGGACAAAGCTGCTCCGCGGGCAATACACCATCGTCGGGTTTCTCAACGCTGGGGGCTTTGGGCAGACTTATCTCGCAAAAGACAGCCTGGATCGCACGGTCGTCATCAAGGAATGCTTTCCTGGAACGCTGTGCAGCCGCAGCCATCTGCTCGTCCAGGCTAGGTCCCGATCGCACCAAGAGGAATTCCAACTGATCGTCCGGCTTTTCATGAAGGAAGCACGGCGCCTGGCGAGTGTGCAGCATCCCAACATTGTCGGGGTCCATCAGGTATTCGAGGACAATGGGACAGCTTACATGGTCCTCGATTTCATCGAAGGCGAGGATCTTCTCAGGATCTTGGAGAACGATCCGCAGGCGTTGGGCCCCCAGCAGATCCGGGAGATGCTCAGGAAGCTGCTCCATGCGATCGGCTGCGTACACGAGAACAGCCTGCTGCACCGTGACATTTCGCCAGACAACATCCTTCTCGACAAATCGGGCAACCCCATACTGATCGATTTCGGCGCCGCAAGGGAGAGCGCGACGCGCGCCAGCCGGGTCCTTTCAGCGCTGCAGGTGGTCAAGGACGGTTACTCGCCGCAGGAATTCTATCTCGCCGGTGGAAACCAAGGTCCATACAGCGACATGTATTCCCTCGGCGCGACGTTCTATCACCTGCTGATCGGCGACGCGCCTCCGCACAGCCAATCGCGGCTCGCAGCCCTCGCCTCGAAGCAGGCGGATCCGTATCAACCTCTGTTGGGCAGGCTCTCCGGTTACGACGATCGCTTCCTGGCGGCCATTGACAAGGCGATGTCCGTTTTCCCACAGGATCGGCACCAGTCGGCACAGGAATGGCTGGAGTCCATCGAGGAAGCGCCGCGCCCGGAACCGCCCCCAGCCACGACGTCCAGGGAAACGGAAATCGAGATCTCGATCTCTAAGTTCGTGGAGGAAACGAACAAGGCGATCCTGGAGGAAATCCAGAAGGCGGCGCTGACGGAGCAAGAATCCAAGGACGAGCCCGAGCCCACCCCCCGGAAAGAGCCTTACTTCGAGTGGCAACTGGAAGAGGACTGGCTCGAAGAAGACGAGGCGGAAGAGCAGGCGGACCAAGCGTTGTCTGAAAACGAAACGGCGGGAAACGAAGCATATAACGATCGTTTGCTGTCCATCGACGCGGCTTCCGAAATGAAAGGTGGGTTCTTCACCGCCATCGCCCGAATTCTGAGATTGCGTCCCCGGAGTTGAGTGGAGGCGCGTGACCCGCATTGGAGAGGAAGGGACATGAACTTTTTCAGACGTAAAGACACCGTGACGCAGCCCGGTGAACCAGAGGGAGCATCCAGGCCGGGCGAGCCATTCATGGCGGAAAAAGTGGAGGCTTCACCGCCTGAGGCGCCGGGACCCGGCGAATGCGATGAGGCGCGCGCCGAGCGTGACCAGGGATCAGGGATCGAGGGCGATAAGACATACGATCCGTTGCCTTTCGAAACGCTCCCCGGCCACGCGACCTCGACAGGCGAGAAGGACAGCCTGGAGGCTCCGGGGGAAGCCTCGCCGCGCCGAGCCGATGCAGAAAACTTCGACCAAACACCAACGCGCAATCCGTTCGAAGAGCGGCTCGCAAGCCTTCGCCAGCGATTGCAGGAGGGGCCACGACCTATCCCCGACGCCTCTGTCGAGTTTGTAAGCGAATTCGACTCGACCCCGGAACAGCAGTTACCCGCATCCACAACAGAACCAGCGTTTTCAGCGCCCTCCCCGGAAACGGCGTTCTCTGGGCCAGCAGCGGTCCCAAGGCCCGAGAAGATGGCCGACATTCAGAACCAGTCACCTTCAGGCGTAGAGCAAGATACGGCGGCACCAGTGTCCGCTCCGGACGAGACTCAGCAGATCGTCGCGGATGCAGAAAAAGACATGCCGCTCCCTCCCATTGTATCGGCGCCAATGGTCGGAGTTCCCGGGCGGCGCGCCGGGCGCGTCAAGACCAGGTTGCTGGGCTTTGAGCGTAGCGCACCGAGCTCCAACGATCCCATCGGTTCCGCCGCAAAGGCAGAGACTTCTGGACAATTCCCCGTCGGATGGATTGTCGTGGTGAAGGGGCCCGGACGTGGTGCGTCCTTCTGCCTCTACAACGGGCTGTCGCAAATCGGACGCGGCAGCGACCAGACGGTGTGCCTCGACTTCGGCGACACGAGCATATCGCGCGAGAATCATGCGGTGGTCGCCTACGACTCAGAGCAGAAGAAGCATTTCCTGGGGCACGGCGGAAAGGCCAACATCGTGCGCCTGAACGACATGCCGGTTCTCTCGACCGAGGAGTTGTCGCATGGTGACCAGATCAGGATCGGCGAGACGACGCTTCGTTTTGTGGCCCTCTGCGGTGATGGCTTCGACTGGTCGATGACCGCGACGGACGACGACTTCGATGCCGCGCTCATCTGATCTGGAGATCGATGCGGCGACAGCGATCGGTCGTGGCCGGCGGGAATACCAGGAGGATGCAGTCATCACCGATTTCCCGATCGGCGGCGAGATTGCGCTCGCGGTTATCGCCGACGGAATGGGGGGTCATGCCGCGGGCGACGTGGCAAGCAAGATTGCCGTCACCGAGGTGTTCAGCGAGTTGAAACTGCAAAGCGGAGACCCCGGCGCATTCGAGGCAAAGGCACCGCATCTCTTGCGCGGCGCCGTGGAGGCGGCGAATGGGTGTATCGCCACCCAAAGCCAGACCGATGCCGAGACCCGCGGCATGGGGGCAACGCTCCTCGCCCTCGCCATCTTGCGAGACCGCCTGTTCTGGATTTCGGTCGGGGATTCGCCGCTGTTCCTTTTCCGCGACGGGAATCTGCGGCGGATAAACGAAGATCACTCGTTAGCGCCGCAGATCGACTATCTCGTGAGAGCCGGGCAACTCACCGCCGAGGAGGGCAGGTTCCATCCCGATCGCAGTTGCCTCACCTCGGTGCTCTGCGGTGGCACGATTCCGCATCTCGATTGCCCGCAAGATCCCATGATTCTCTATGATCAGGATATTCTCATCGCCGCGACCGACGGGATTCAATCTTTGGAACCCGATCAGATCGTGGCGGTCTTGACCGCCTCCGGGCAGACCAGCACCGAGATGGCGCGCGCATTGCTCGCCGCTGTCGCGCATCAGGATGACCCCGATCAGGATAACGTGACGGTCTCGGTGATCAGGGTTGCGCAAAGCCGGGGCCTGCAAGCGCCGGTAGCCCAGGAAAAAGCCCAACCAGTCTTCGTTACGACGCGCATGGTCGAGAAATGCATCGCGGCAGCAAGAAGCATGCTGGCCGGCGGAAGGCCGGCACGCGCGGGCTCGTCATGCCCCGGCCGGAAGAAGACAGGCTGATGCAGCTCGACCGGGCAGAGGAGGTTCGCACCCGTGTGGAAGCGGTCGTCTCAGACGGCACCTTACCCGCGAATGCCAGGGACTACGGCGAGCAGCTCCTGAGCCGGTTCGGCAAGCCCGTGCGGGTCGTCATATTGGGCCTACCGGGCAGCGGCAAGACACAGCTTCTGAACATGCTTGTCGGGCGTCGCTTGATTCCAGATGGCAGATCGTTGCCGGCCCTAGAGGTCATCGCCGGTGCGTCATGGCGAACGCGGGCCGCGCGCGAGGGTGACACAACCCAAAGCTTCGACCGACTCGTCACGGAGGGGCCGGAACTCGCCGGAGCGCGGTTGCTCACGCTGGAAGCGCCGCTGGCTATTTTGGAGCGCATCAGTCTGCTGGAAGTGGCTGCCGACGATACGGTCGACAGTCAATGGCGTGCCGTCGAAACCGGAGCGAAACACGCCGAAGTCCTCATCTGGTGCACGCAAGTGTTCACCGAAGTCGAACGCATGTTGTGGAACCATGTGCCGGGCGCATTGAAGGACCATGCGTTCCTCGCGGTGACCAAAGCAGACGAATTGCAGCGCGCCGGCCTGTTGCCGCAACGGCTCGCCTCGATGAACTCGGCGCTCGCCGAGGAATTCTGTGAAATCCTGCCTGTCGCGACGCTGCGTGCTCTGGCGGCGCTCGACGATGGCGAGAATGGTCAGTCGGCATTTGCCGCAAGCGGGGGACGCGCGCTGAGAAACGCGGTTCTGAAACATGTGGAGCAAGGGCGCCGCGCGGATCTCGATACCGCCTTGCTTTTCTTGCGCCGCTACGAAACGGCAGGGGGCGGCACAGGTATCCCTCGGCTCGCCGATGCCACCGGATCCGTCGCGGACGCATCAGTTGTATCGAGCGGAAACTGGGCATTCGCTGACCAGGCTCTCAACCACTTAAGGGACTGCGCGAACATCCTGGCGCAACTGGCGCCCGAGGGCGCCACGGACAAGTATGTGAAATTCCTTTCAGCCTGCGCCGACGCACTGGACGGCCTGAGCGAGCTTCTAGCGACTCAGGGTAGCGCGGCTGCATCCACCTCGTTTCATGACACACTCTCGGAGGCGTCGGAAATGCTCTTGCTCTTGCGGCTGGAAAAGGGGGCGGGCCCGGCCGCTGATGCGGCGACGCTGCTCTTGCAGGTCCGCCGCGAACTCGAGGACGAACTGGCGGGCTGAATCCCGTTTGCGAGTACAGGAAAGCACCGCCGCGGTAACTGCTTGTTCACCGAGTTGGTGATCCGCCTTCGGTTCTGTGAAGAAAATGCCGCATACTTGTCGTGATGCGATGAAGAATTGGGAAAGCGTCGTGGGCTCGGAGCCGCACTCCGTGGCTGAAGGCATCTCGGCGCGGGGTGAGCTGTCTTCCCGAAAGTGGAGCCTTTCAGTGGTTATGAACAAGTTTTGCGGCATGGAAGTCGCCGAGACGGCCGAAAACGCAGTGGTGAATCGGCACCTGCTGGCCACCGGTTTCAACAGGCTCGAGCGGTTTCTCAAGAACCGGTCCGATCTGTCCGGTTCGCTGGACGAGCTTGCCGGCCTTGGCGGGAAAAGCACGCGCTCGAGCGCCATCCGCCTGAAGCGCAAGGTCGAGGAATTCGAGCCCAGCGTCACATTCATCGGCCAGGTGAAAGCCGGCAAGACGACACTTGTGAATGCGATGGTCGGCAGACCCGGACTGCTGCCGGCGGATGTCAATCCATGGACTTCTGTGGTGACGTCACTGCATCTCGACCCGCATCCGCCGAAACAGGTGAACACGGCGGTCTTCAGGTTCTTCGAGGAGGACGAATGGTCTCGCCTGCTGGCCATGGGCGGGCGGCTGGGTGAATTGGCCAGCCGGGCCGGGGCGCAAGAGGAGATGGAGAAAGTCAGGCAGCAGGTCGAGGCGATGCGGGAGAAATCTCGCGTCCGCCTCGGACGCCGTTTCGAGCTTCTTCTTGGGCAAGAGCACGAATACGGATCCTTCGACGAGCAACTGATCGAGCGCTACGTCTGCCTCGGCGACGATTTCGGCGAGGATGACGGCACCATGGCGCAGGGCCGGTTCGCCGACATCACAAAGTCAGCCGACCTCTATATGCATCGGCCCGAAATTCCCCTGAAGCTTTGCCTGCGCGACACACCGGGGGTGAACGACACCTTCATGATGCGCGAGCAGATCACCATCGGAGCGATCCGCGAGAGCCGAATCTGCGTGGTCGTCCTGAGCGCCCATCAGGCATTGTCCACGGTCGACATGGCCCTGGTCCGGCTGATCTCGAACATCCAGTCGCGCGAGGTGATCATCTTCATCAACCGGATCGACGAACTTCCCGATCCCGCCCGCCAGATCCCGGAGATCAGGGAAGCGGTGCACGAGACGCTTCGCAAGCACGACGGTCCAGCGGACGCCCAGATCATCTTCGGCAGCGCCTACTGGGCGACTCACGCGCTCACGGACACGCTCCATACCCTATCGAGTGACAGCGCGGAGTCGCTCATCAAATTGGCAGAATCCGAACTGGAAGCGGGAGCCGACGCCGAATCCTCGCTGGATCTGGTCTGGCGCCTGTCAGGGGTGCCGGCGCTCTACGAGGCGTTGTCGGAGCGAATTTCAGAGGGAGCCGGGAGGGAAGTCGTCGAAGGCGCGGCGCGCCAGGCAAGCAATCTGGCAAAGGCTCTTCAGGCGAGGAGCGTCTCTTCCTTTCTGGCGCAGTCCGGCAAGCCCAAATTGCGCATGGACGAAGCCGCCATTCGCACCGAGTTGCGTCGGATTGAAGCGGGCGGCCTTCGCGAACTCGAGGAAGAATTTTCTGCGGCAATCGAGGCCTACCATCTCCGCCTCGAACGGTGTCACCGGAACTTTCTGGATCGCGCGGCCCTTTCACTGATTTCGCATCTGGAGGAAAACGGCGACCAGGCGATCTGGTCGTACGAACCGGACGGGCTCAGGCTGCTGCTTCGGTCCGCCTACCAGGTGTTCGGCGCCCGGGTCCAAAGCCTGTCGCGGCAGGTCTTCGAATCCACGGCCGCAGAAATCGGCGGGCTTTACCGCCGGGCATTCGATATCGAGCGTGACTTCGATATCGATCCGCCACAGACGCCGCGTGTCCCGCCCCCTGTCGTCATCGGGCAGACGATCGCCCTCGACATCAAGGGCAATTGGTGGCGGAACTGGTGGCGCCGCCGCCGCGGGTATCACACCTACACCGCGGAGTTCAGTGAAATGATCAGACAGGAAACGGATCCGATCATCCAGGATCTCAAGGCGACGCTGAGCTCCTCGGTCCGCCTGGAAGCGGCCGCGACGCTGAGGGAATTCATCGCCGAACAGCGAGCGGTCCTTTTGTCCGTCACCAGCGCAGGCGCAACTGCAACTCCCGGGTCCGAGGATTGGCTGGCCCGACGTCGATCCACACAGGTCCGGTTGCAGGCAATCGAAGGCGCGATGGCCAGCATGACGCGGGACGCGGCCTAGAACGGCAAGGATTCGCAGATGAACGCTCACGAAAACATCGATCCGGTTGTTGAAGCCCAGAGCCCGCGCAAGCCGCGCCTCGCGTTCATGGGGGAATTCAGCGCCGGGAAAAGCACCCTCACCAACCTGCTCGTCGGCTCGACGCCGCTCCCCATGCAGGTCACCGCGACACAGCTCCCGCCCGTTTGGCTCAGTTACGGCGAGGCGGCTGCATTTCGTGAAGACCTGGAGGGCAACATCACTCCCTTGGACATCAGAGATCTTTCCCGCGTCGTGCCTGAGGAGACAAGGGTCATCCGGCTGTCCGCCAAGGCCGATATCCTCGAGCTTTGCGATCTCATCGACATGCCCGGCATCTCCGATCCCAACATGTCGCCAGATCTTTGGCAGTGCGTGGTCGATGAGGCAGATCTCGTCGTGTGGTGCACGCACGCCACCCAGGCATGGCGCCAAAGCGAGGCTGCGGTCTGGTCCTCGATGAATCCCGACCTTTACAAGAGAAGTCTTCTTCTGCTCACGCGCTTCGACAAGCTCCTCAACGAGCACGACCGCAGGCGCGTACTTCAACGAATCCGGCGCGAGACCGAAGGACTGTTCGCCGATTGCTTTCCCGTTTCCCTAACAATGGCCGCCGGGGCCGAGGACAATCCGGACAAATGGGAAGCAAGCGGCGCAGAACCATTCATGACGCGCTTGGTGCAACTGCTTCAGGAGGTCGCCAACGATCTTGGTGCACCCGAGGACTCCGAACCGCAGCGGCACGATGCGCTTGATGTCGTCGACGGCCATCGCTCCTTCTCGGATTGCGAACCGGACCCGGAAGACAGCATGCCGGATCTGCGTGTGGTACCGCGGCGCGTGGTCCCGCAACCCAGGTTCGGTGCGAACACCGCTCGGCCGACGAGAGCCGCGCCCGGCAGGATGATCGGCGACGCTTGACGCTACGCGCTCTCGCGCACCGCAGACGTGACAGAGCTGGTTACGCCCCGTTCGTAAATCCGTGCTAGCCTGCTCCCTGCCCCAAGCGCATGGCATGAGCGGATGAGCATTGCAGAAAGGTTGAACGCGTTCAGGTTCGAAGTTCCCGGATGCGAGTCTGTGGCGTTTGCAGACCTCTCAACGGGGCTGGTGCTATGCGCGAGTTCCGAGGGAAAGAAGCCGCAGGAGTGGTTCGACCAAATGTGCGCGGCCGCTCAGGAGATGCTTGACGGCGCGCTGGCGCGCGAGACCTCGGCTTTGGCTTCCCATGCCGCGACACCCGGCGCTCAACAAGCGATTCAGATTGCTGATGGAGAGCTTCGCATTTTCCTGAGGTCGGAGACTTCGCCTAACGAGGCGCTGTGCTGCGTTTGCATAACCGAGGTTTCCGTTGATCTTCTCATCCAGCGCGCGGATGCGCTGCTGCACGAAATCAGCACCACCGAGGCGTAAAGGTGATGCGTCGGTCGGTCATAAACACATGAAGGACATAGAGAGACTTTCAGGGGCTGTCGCCAAGCTTGGTGCAAAGCCTGAACCTCGGGCAGCGCACGGGCGTGTGCTGGATGCAGTCAACCCGCAGGGTCTCTTTGAGGCCGTCCTGGGAGAAATCGAAGAGACGATCCTGGGACGCGAACTGTGGTTGCGCAACGCCCGGGGCGAAGAAGTCAGGCTGGAGGTTTCGGGCAGGCG
>SLKW01000459.1 GCA_007134405.1 Paracoccaceae bacterium | reverse complement strand
CGTCTCCTGATAGATCATCGCCGGCGCCCCGGCATAGAAATAGCCCGGCTGCGTGTGGTCCCCGCCGAGGCAGCAGACGTCGAGATGCGCGTCCTCCCGCCGCGCGAGGGTGATCGCGGCATCCAGCGCCTCGCTGATCGTCGCGGCGTCGGTGACGAAGGTCATCAGCGACTTGTAGGTCATGGAGGGTACTCCGTTGAGCGGTTCGTCCGGGCCGCGGCCCGCGCGGCGCGAAACTGCGGCACGTTGACCTGTAGCAAGCCGCCGGCTGGGCGGTTTTGACCCAGATCAATGTGGCTGTAATGTCCGTATACCAATGAAGACTGAGGCCGCGCGGCCCCCACGTCGCGCCGGCTGTATCTGCGGATGCAATAGACCGACGAGGGACAGGGAATGTGGGACTACATCAAACTGGCGGGGCTCGGCGTCCTCGTCCTCTATGGTGCGATCGGGCTGAATTTTGCCCGTGACGACGCCTTTCTGGTGCATGCGCTGATCATCCTGCTGGTCGCCGGCGGCCTGCTGCTGCACACGCTGCGCCGGATCGGCGAGCCCAAGCCGGTGCACGACCCGGGCGTCTACATGGACGACGTCGTCCGCGCCGGCGTCATAGCCACCGCCTTCTGGGGCGTGGTAGGGTTCGCCGCCGGCACCTGGATCGCCTTTCAGCTCGCCTTTCCGCAGCTCAATTTCGAATGGGCCCAGGGCTATCTCAACTTCGGCCGGCTGCGTCCGCTGCACACCTCGGCGGTGATCTTCGCCTTCGGCGGCAACGCGCTGATCGCCACCGCCTTCTACGTGGTGCAGCGCACATCGGCGGCGCGGCTGTGGGGCGGCAACCTGGCCTGGTTCGTGTTCTGGGGATACCAGATCTTCATCGTGATGGCGGCGACCGGCTACATCCTCGGCTCGACCCAAGGCAACGAATACGCCGAACCCGAATGGCTGACCGACCTGTGGCTGACGGTGGTCTGGGTCGCCTTCCTCGCCGTCTTCGTCGGCACGCTGGTGAAGCGGCGCGAGCGGCACATCTACGTCGCCAACTGGTTCTACCTCTCCTTCATCATCACCGTGGCGATGCTGCACCTCGTCAACAACGTGGCGGTGCCGGTGTCGGCCTTCGGCTCGCGCTCGGTGCCGCTGTGGTCGGGGGTGCAGTCGGCGATGGTGCAGTGGTGGTACGGCCACAACGCGGTGGGCTTCTTCCTCACCGCCGGCTTCCTCGGGATGATGTACTACTTCATCCCGAAACAGGCCGAGCGGCCGGTCTACAGCTACAAGCTGTCGATCATCCACTTCTGGGCGCTGATCTTCCTGTATATCTGGGCCGGTCCGCACCACCTGCACTACACCGCGCTGCCGAACTGGGCGCAGACGCTGGGCATGACCTTCTCGATCATGCTGTGGATGCCCTCCTGGGGCGGCATGATCAACGGCCTGATGACGCTCTCGGGCGCCTGGGACAAGCTCAGGACCGACCCGGTCATCCGCATGATGGTCGTCGCCGTGGGCTTCTACGGCATGGCCACCTTCGAGGGGCCGGTCATGTCGATCCGCTCGGTGAACTCGCTCTCGCACTACACCGACTGGACCATCGGCCACGTCCATTCCGGCGCGCTCGGCTGGAACGGCATGATCACCTTCGGCGCGCTCTACTACCTGACGCCGCGCTTGTGGAAGCGCGAGGGGCTCTACAGCCTTGCGCTGGTCAGTTGGCACTTCTGGCTCGCCACCATCGGGATCGTCCTCTACGCCGCCTCGATGTGGGTCACCGGCATCATGGAAGGGCTGATGTGGCGTCAGGTCGATGCGCAGGGCTTCCTCGTGAACTCCTTCGCCGACACGGTCGAGGCGAAGTTCCCGATGTACGTGGTGCGGGCGCTTGGCGGGACGATGTTCGCGACCGGTGCGATCATCATGTGCTACAATCTGTGGAAGACCGTCACCAGCGTGCCCGAGCGCAAGCCCGTGGGCACCGCCGGCACCGCAGTCGCGGCAGAGTGAGGAGGGGCGCACCATGAGCATTCTAAACCAACACAAGAAGATCGAGCGTCACGCCACGCTTCTGCTGGTCCTCAGCTTCTTCGTCGTCACCATTGGCGGGATCGTGCAGATCGTGCCCCTCTTCTACCTCGAGAACACGATCGAGGAAGTGGAGGGGATGCGCCCCTACTCGCCGCTCGAACTGGCCGGGCGCGAGGTCTACATCCGCGAGGGCTGCTACAACTGCCACAGCCAGATGATCCGCCCGATGCGCGACGAGGTCGAACGCTACGGCCACTACAGCCTGGCGGCCGAGTCGATGTACGACCACCCCTTTCTCTGGGGCTCGAAGCGCACCGGCCCGGATCTGGCGCGCATCGGCGGGCGCTATTCGGATGACTGGCACGTCCAGCACATGATCGACCCGCAATCGGTCGTGCCGGAATCGATCATGCCGCCCTACGGCTTCCTGATGGACCGGGTGATCGACGGCCAGTACATCGCCGACCTGATGCGCACCTACCGGATCGTGGGCGTCCCCTATACCGACGAGATGATCGAGAACGCGCGCGCCGATTTCCGCGCCCAGGCCAATCCCGATGCCGACCATTCGGGCCTGCTGGAGCGCTACCCCGGCGCCCAGACGCGCAACTTCGACGGCCAGCCCGAACTGACCGAGATGGACGCGATCATCGCCTACATGCAGATGCTGGGAACGCTGGTCGATTTCTCGACTTTCGTGCCCGATCCGCAGCGCTAGATGAGGACCGTATGGAAACCTACACCTGGCTACGCACCTTCGCCGACAGTTGGCATCTTCTGTTCATGGCGCTGTTCTTCATCGGCGTCATCATCTGGGCCTTCCGCCCCGGAAGCCGAAAAGTGCATGACGATCAAGCATCGATGATCTTTCGCAACGAGGACAAGCCGGCCGGCAAGGATGCCGCGAAGTCCGAGGGCGCATCCGAGGAACACGGAAAGGGACGCTGATGGAAGAGAAGCCCACCACGGTCTCCGAGAAGACCCCCGAAACCCGGGTCCAGCCGCGCGATCGCCAGTATCCCGATCCGAAGGCGAAACTGCAGAAGGAGGTGGCCAAGACCGGCCATTCCTGGGACGGGATCGAGGAATACGACAACCCGATGCCGCGCTGGTGGCTCTGGACCTTCTATGTCACCATCGCCTGGGCGGTCATCTACATGATCCTCTACCCAGCCTGGCCGATGGTGTCGCGCGCGACGCAGGGCGTTCTGGGCTACGACACGCGGTCGGCGGTGTCGGCCGATATCCAGCGGTTCAACGAAAGCAATCAGGTCTGGTTCGACCGGCTGAACGCGACCGACCTGCAGGAAGTCGCCGCCGACCCCGAACTGCTGGGCTTTTCCGTGAATGCCGGGGCCTCGATCTTCCGGGCGCAATGCTCGCAATGCCACGGCGCCGGTGCGGCGGGCGTTCAGGCCTCGGGCTTCCCGAGCCTTCTGGACGACCAGTGGCTCTGGGGCGGCACGATCGACGAGATCCATGAAACCATCCGCTACGGGATCCGCAACGACGACTATCCCGATGCGCGCTGGTCCGAGATGCCGGCCTTCGGCCAGGACGGCCTGCTCGACGAGGAAGAAATCGACCAGGTCATCCATTACGTGCTGCAGATGTCGGGCCAGTCTTATGACGAGGCCCTGGCTGCGCCGGGCGAAGAAATCTATCTCGACAACTGCGCCGCCTGCCATGGCGATGGTGGCGAGGGCGATCCCTTCGTCGGCGCGCCGCCGCTCAACAACCAGATCTGGCTCTACGGCGGCTCCTACGAGGCGCTCTGGCACTCGATCTACTACTCGCGCTTCGGCGTGATGCCGGGCTTTGCCGAGCGCCTGCGCGACGCCGAGATCCGCGCGGTCGCGGCCTATGTCCATCAGCTGGGCGGCGGCCAGTAACGACGACGCCGCGCCCGGCGGCGCGGCGCAGGGGGCGACACGGGAGGGATGGGACTGCG
>SLKW01000380.1 GCA_007134405.1 Paracoccaceae bacterium | reverse complement strand
GCCCCGAACCGACCGGAGAGGGTGCGATGGGTTTCAGGATGGGGATCGTGGGTTTGCCGAACGTGGGCAAGTCGACGCTGTTCAACGCGCTGACGCGCACCGCCGCGGCGCAGGCCGCGAACTTTCCGTTCTGCACGATCGAGCCGAATGTCGGCGAGGTCGCGGTGCCCGATGCGCGGCTGGAGACACTGGCGAAGATCGCCGGGTCGAAGGCGGTCATCCCGACGCGGATCACCTTCGTCGACATTGCCGGGCTGGTGCGCGGGGCGTCCAAGGGCGAGGGGCTGGGCAACCAGTTCCTGGCCAACATCCGCGAGGTCGACGCCATCGCGCATGTCCTGCGCTGCTTCGAGGATGGCGACGTCACCCATGTCGAGGGGCGCATCGACCCGATCGCGGATGCCGAGACGATCGAGACCGAACTGATGATCGCCGACATGGAATCGATCGAGCGACGGCTGGCGAACCTGTCGCGCAAGATACGCGGCGGCGAGAAGGAGGCGGTGGATCAGGACCGGCTCCTGCGCGTGGCGCTTGAGGCGCTGGAAGCCGGGCGCCCGGCGCGCACGGTGTCGGTGGCCGAGGAAGACCGCAAGCTCTGGCGCCAGCTTCAACTGCTGACCGCCAAGCCGGTCCTTTTTGTCTGCAACGTCGAGGAGGCCTCGGCCGCTGCGGGCAACGCGCAAAGCGCCCGCGTGGCCGAGATGGCCGCGGCCCAGGGGGCGGCGCATGTCGTGATCTCGGCCCGGATCGAGGAGGAACTGGCGCAGCTGCCGCCCGACGAGGCGGCAATGTTCCTCGACGAGATGGGGCTGGAGGAGCCGGGCCTCGACCGGTTGATCCGCGCGGGCTACGATTTATTGGGCCTGCAGACCTATTTCACCGCCGGCCCGAAGGAGGCGCGCGCCTGGACCATCGCCCGCGGCACGCCCGCGCCGCAGGCCGCCGGGGTCATCCATGGCGATTTCGAGCGCGGCTTCATTCGCGCCGAGACCATCGCCTACGACGACTACGTCGCGCTTGGCGGCGAGGCCGGGGCGCGCGAAGCAGGCAAGCTGCGCATCGAGGGCAAGAGCTATGTCGTGCAGGATGGCGATGTGCTGAACTTCCTGTTCAACGCGTGAGCCCGACAAAGAGGCGGGCGCGCGCCCTGTCCCGTTTCATACCCGTGCCATTCCGCTTCGACGGGTCGACATCAGCAGGTTCGTTTCCGACGAACTGACACCATCGAGCTGGCGGATGCGCGCCAGGGTCGCGTCCAGCACCGATAGAGATTCGGTCGCGAGTTCGGCGATCAGGTCCCACCGCCCGGTCGTCGTATGCACCGCCTGAACTGCAGGCATGGCCAGCATCCGCCCCACCGCCCGGTCCGCCCCCGCGCCCTCGATGGCGATGCACATGAGCGCGCGCACCGGGCTCTCGGTCAGATCGGCGCGCGTGAGCAGTGTAAACCCCGCAATCGTCCCCTCGGCGACCAGCCGGTCGAGTCGGCTACGCACCGTGGCGCGCGAGATCCCCAGCGCCGCCGCCAGTTCGCTCTGACTGGCGCGGGCGTTGCGCCGCAGTTCGGCGATGAGGCGCAGATCGGTCGCATCGGGTTCCATATCCCAGTTATGCGGCACCCCGCACCCGCACGCCAGCAGCAACTGCACATTCTGATCAGTTCCATATGCAAATTGCATAGTTTTGTCATCGATTTGCGCAATATCGCCATTGAAAGCCGGCCACGTTTGGACCGACTTAGCCAGCAAAGGAGATCTGCATGCCTGACACTGCCCGCACCTGCCTTCTGATCGGCGCACCCATCGACTCGGGCCAACGCCGTCCCGGCTGCCTGATGGGGCCCGCCGCCTATCGCGTCGCCGGAATTGCGCGCGCGCTCGAATCGCTCGGCCACGAGGTGCGCGATCTGGGCGATGTCGCCCCGATGCCGGTCGATCCGGCGCCTTGCGCCAATCCCGCTGTGCATCATCTGGACGAGACGCTGGGCTGGACAGCGGCGCTGCGCCAGGTCGGGGCGCGAGCCATGGCTAAGGGGGTGCCGATCTTTCTGGGCGGCGATCACAGCCTGTCGCTGGGTTCGCTGGCGGGCGTGGCGGAATACGCCGCCGAGGCAGGTCGGCCGCTTTTCGTCCTGTGGCTCGATGCGCACAGCGATTTTCATACGCCAGCAACGACCGAAAGCGGCAACCTGCACGGCACGCCGGTTGCCTATGCGGCGGGTCAGCCCTTCGCCCCGTTTCCGCCCTTCCCCGCGCCGGTGCCCGCCGAAAACATCTGCCTCTTCGGGATCCGTTCGGTCGATGCCGCCGAACACGCAGCGCTTCTCGCCAACGACATCGTGCCGCACGACATGCGGGTGCTCGACGAACAGGGCGTCACCGCGCCGCTGCGCGCCTTTCTCGAGCGGGTCGAAGCGGCGGACGGGCTGCTGCATGTCTCGCTCGACGTCGATTTCCTCGACCCCGGCATCGCCCCCGCCGTCGGCACCACCGTGCCGGGTGGCACCACCTTTCGCGAGGCACATCTGGTGATGGAGATGCTCAACGATTCGGGCCGTGTCACCTCGCTCGACCTGGTGGAGTTGAACCCCTTCCTGGACGAGCGCGGTCGCACTGCGCATCTGATGGTCGATCTGGTGGCCTCGCTGATGGGGCGCAAGGTCTTCGACCGCCCCACCCGCAGTTATCGAGGCCAGGGATGACCACTGACACGCTCGCCACCACACCCCCCGTCCCCTCGGCGCAGGCCTTCGTCCCCTTCGTCAGCGTCGACGCGATGATGCGGCTTGTGCACCGGATCGGGCTGACACCGGCGCTCACGCAGCTCGCCGACCGGATCGAGGCCGATTTTCGCCGCTGGGAGGCGTTCGACAAGACCCCACGCGTGGCGGCGCATTCCGAGAACGGGGTGATCGAACTGATGCCCACCTCGGATGGGCGGCACTATGCGTTCAAATACGTGAACGGCCATCCGTCGAATACCCGCGCCGGGCTGCAGACCGTCACCGCCTTCGGGGTGCTGGCGCGGGTCGAGACGGGCTATCCGCTGCTGTTCGCCGAGATGACGCTCCTGACGGCGCTGCGTACGGCAGCCTCGTCGGCGATGGCGGCACGGCACCTGGCGCCGAAAGGGGCGCGGGTGATGGCGATGATCGGCAACGGGGCGCAGGCCGAGTTCCAGGCGCTGGCAATGCAGGCTGTTGTCGGGATCGATACGGTACGGCTGTTCGACACCGATCCGGCGGCGACAGAGAAATGCATGCGCAATCTCGACGGTAGGGGGCTGCGCATTGTCGCCTGCGCCAGCGCCGAGGAGGCCGTGCAGGGCGCGCAGATCATCACCACCTGCACCGCCGACAAGCGGCTTGCGACGGTGCTGCACGACAACATGGTGGGCGCAGGCGTGCATATCAACGCGATCGGCGGCGACTGTCCAGGCAAGACCGAGCTGGCGCCGGCGATCCTCGAGCGCGCCGCGACCTTCGTCGAATACCCACCCCAGACGCGGATTGAGGGCGAGATCCAGCAGATGCCCGAGGACTACCCGGTGACCGAGCTCTGGCAGGTCATCACCGGGCAGGCCGAGGGGCGGGTCTCGGACGACCAGATCACCCTCTTCGACGGGGTGGGCTTTGCCATCGAGGATTTCTCGGCACTGACTTGGCTGCACGCGCAGGTGACGGCCGAAAGCGGGGCGGCGCAGATGCTCGACCTGATCGCCGACCCGGACGATCCGCGCGACCTTTTCGGGATGCTGATGCGGGCGAAGGCCTGAGGCGCGGGGCGCGGCCGGCAAGGGCAACAAGGGCCACGGTCCAACCTTGGACAATTCCGCAGGGCATTGAAAGTATTATGTTATACCAGCGGCACTATCCTTTGACCTGTGCCCATTCACGGAGTGTGATTGAGGCGAGGCGCTGCGGCATGGCGATGAGGGTGTTCCAAGCGGTGCAGCAGACGTCGACGATGTCTTCGT
>SLKW01000046.1 GCA_007134405.1 Paracoccaceae bacterium | reverse complement strand
GCAGATGCTCGATGAAGCCCGCCTGATCGCCCATGATCGCCCCCCTTGCCGCGCGTCGCGGCGCGCGGGTCAGGCTAGCAGGACGGCGCGAAGTGGCAAGGCCCGCGTTCGCGCGGAGGAGCGGCGGGAAGGGGTGGAAGGGCGGAGGCGTGCAAATTTGCACAATTCGGCAAGGCATTGTAAACGCTATGAAAGAGCAATTTCCTTAACCCGATTTTAACCGGGTTTTCGCGCCGGTGTTCCTCGGTTTACGGTCGGGACGCGCCGGGCGCCGGCAATGGTTCAGCGCGCGGGAGCCTCCTTTGTCGTATGCGCGTCGTGTCCCCGGCGGGCGACGAGCGCGCGCAGGGCGCTTGTCTCGGTGATCGCGCCGCAGACGCGCCCCCCGTCCGTCAGCAGGATCGGCGCGCGGGCTTCGGTCAGCGCGACCATCGCCTCGCGCAGCGGCGTGTCGGCGGGCAGCGTGCGGCCGGCGGGCGCGGGGCTGGGGGCTGGCACGGCGGCGTCGCGCGCGCGTAGCACACCCAGCGGGTTCATGTTGGCGACAAAATCGGCGACATAGTCGTTGGCGGGGCTGCTGTAGATCTCGCCCGGCGTGCCGGCCTGGATGATGCGCCCGCCCTCCATGATGGCGATGCGGTTGCCGAGCTTGAACGCCTCGTCCAGATCGTGGCTGACGAAGATGATGGTGCGCCTGAGCCGCTGCTGCAGGTCCAGAAGCTCGTCCTGCAGCCGGGTGCGGATCAGCGGGTCGAGCGCCGAGAAGGGCTCGTCCATCAGAAGGATCGGCGCCTCGGTCGCGAAGGCGCGGGCGAGGCCCACGCGTTGCTGCATCCCGCCCGAAAGCTCGGCCACCTTGCGGTCGGCCCATTGCGACAGACCCACAAGTTCCAGTTGCTCGGCCACCCGCTCGGCCCGCTTGCGGCGGCCCATGCCGGACAGTTCCAGCCCCAGCCCCACGTTCTCGCGCACCGTCCGCCAGGGCAGGAGGCCGAATTGCTGGAAGACCATCGCCACATGGTGCATCCGCAGCCGGCGCAGGGTGCGCTGGCCAGCCTTGGGCACGCTCACCATCTCTTTGCCGTCATTGACCAGCACGTCGCCCTGAATGATCGGGTTGAGACCGTTGACGGCCCTCAGCAGTGTCGACTTACCCGAGCCTGAGAGCCCCATCAGCACCACGATCTCGCCCTCGGCCACGTCGAGCGTGCAGTCATGCACGCCCAGCACCTGACCCGTCGCCGTCTGGATGTCGGCGCGGCTCTGCCCCGTCTCCATCAGCGGGATGGCCTTCCACGGATTGTCGCCGAAGACGATCGAGACGTTGCGAAAGGAAACGGCCGTGCTCATGCCTGCCGCTCCACCCGCAGCATCCGGTCGAGCATGATGGCGACCGCGACGATGACCGCGCCGGATTCAAATCCGAGCGAGGCGTTGACCTGGTTCAAGGCCCGCACCACCGGCACCCCAAGCCCCGGCGCGCCCACCAGCCCGGCGATGACGACCATGCTGAGCGACAGCATGATCGTCTGGTTGAGCCCGGCCATGATCTGCGGGAAGGCCCAGGGCAACTCCACCTTCAGGATCCGTTGCGTGTTGGTCGCGCCGAAGGCGGTCGCCGCCTCGGTCAGCGCAACGGGGGTGGAGCGGATGCCAAGCTCGGTCAGCCGGATCGCGGCGGGCATGGCAAAGGTCACGGTGGCGACCAGGCCCGGCACCATGCCGAGCCCGAAGAGCACCAGCACCGGGATCAGGTAGACGAAGGTCGGCAGCGTCTGCATCAGGTCCAGCACCGGCGTCAGCCAGCGGTAGAAGCGCGGGTGGTGCGCCGAGAATATGCCGAGCGGCACGCCGATGGCCATGCAGACGAAACACGAGCCGAGAACCAGCGTCAGCGTCTGCATGGTCAGGAGCCAGTAGCCCTGGTTCAGCGCGAAAAGCGCACAGAGCGTGACGATCAGCACCGGCACGAAGCGGCGCTGGAGGAGCCAGGTGATCGCCGCGAAGATCGCGATGATGATGAGAGGGTGCGGCGTGATCAACGCCGTCGACAGCGCCGTGATCCCCTGCCGGAGCCCGTATTCGAGCCCGTCGAAGAAGCCGATGAAGCTGTCCTGCAGCCAGATGAAGGCGTCGGCGATCGACCGCCCGACGGGGATCTTGGCGTCCGTTATGGCGGCCTGCAGCCGGTCGAGCATCGCGCCTCCCGCTCAGTGAGGGCGTGCCCCGGCGCGGGCCGGAGCCGCCGGGATGATCAGTCGAGCGAGGCGTGGACGGCGTCGAGCGCGCCTTCCGATCCGTCGCGCATCGTCACGCCGTCGAGCCAGTCCTCCAGCGGCTCGGGGTTGAACGACAGCCAGGTGCGCGCGGCATCCTCGGGCTCCATCCCCTCGTCGAGGATCAGCGCCATGATCTCGTTTTCCATCTGCAACGTGAATTCGAGGTTCTGCAGGAACTGGCCGACATTCGGACATTCCTCGACATAGCCGGCGCGGGTGTTGGTATAGACCGAGGCGCCGCCCAGATCGGGGCCGAACCAGTCGTCGCCGCCGGTCAGGTAGACCATGTCATAGTTGGCGTTCATCGGGTGCGGCTCCCAGCCGAGGAAGATTACAGGCTCGTCGCGGCGGTCGGCGCGGGCGACCTGGGATAGCATGCCCTGTTCCGAGCTTTCGACGAGCTGGAAGTCGCCGAGGCCGAAGGCGTTCTCCTCGATCATCTCGATGATAAGGCGATTGCCGTCATTGCCCGGCTCGATGCCGTAGATGCGGCCTTCGAGCGCGTCGTGATGATCGGCGATGTCGGCGAAGTCGGCGATGCCCAGTTCGGCCGCGGTCGCATTGGCGGCCAGAGTGTATTTCGCGCCACTCAGGTTGCGGCGCACGGTGTCGACGGTGCCGGCCTCGCGGTAGGGGGCGATGTCGGCCTCCATCGTCGGCATCCAGTTTCCGAGGAAGACGTCGATGTCGTCGTTGGCAAGCGAGGTGTAGGTCACCGGCACCGACAGGACCAGCACCTGTGTCTCGTATCCCAGAGCGTTCAGGATCGTCGTGGCCACGGCGGTGGTTGCTGTGATGTCGGTCCAGCCCACGTCCGAGAAGCGTACCGTGGCGCATTCATGCTCGGAGGCGAGGGCGGGCAGGCCGGTGAAGGCCAGCGCGGTCGTGGCGGCGATCAGGGTGCGGCGGTTCATGGCGGTCTCCTGTCTGTTGGGGCGGGCGGCGTTTTTGTTGATTGACGAGTCAATAAACAATCGTCTACCAGAGGTTCAAGCCTTTTTTGCGGGAAACGACGATGCCCAAGGTCGGGATGGAGCCTATACGACGCGCGTCGCTGATCAAGGCCACAATCGCCGAGATCGGGCAGGCGGGCTCGCTGGAGGTGACCGTGAGCCGGATCGCCAAGCGCGCCGGCATGTCCTCGGCGCTGGCGCATCATTATTTCGGCTCGAAGGAGGCGCTGTTTTTGGCCGCGATGCGCGACGTGTTGCGGCTCTATGGCGCCGAGGTGCGCGGCGCGCTGGTAGCGGCCGGACCCGGCGCGGACCGGGCGCGGGCGGTGATCCGGGCGTCGTTCAGCGCGGCGAACTTCCGGCGCGAGGTGATCGCGGCCTGGTTGAATTTCTACGTCCTCGCCCAGTCGCAGGACCAGGCGCGCCGGTTGCTGCGCCTCTATCAGCGGCGGATGGTGTCGAACCTGACGCATGCGCTGCGCCCGGCCCTGGGCGCGCGCGCGGCCGCGGTGGCGCAGGGGATCGCGGCGATGATCGATGGCGTCTATCTGCATGCCGCGCTTGGGCCCTTCGCGCCCGACGGGGCGGCAGCCGCGCAGCAGGTGGAGGCGTCGCTGGAGGCTGAGCTGGAGCGCGGCAAATGACGAAACGGCCCAACATCCTGGTGCTGATGGTCGATCAGCTCAACGGCACGTTCTTTCCCGACGGGCCGGCCGAGTGGCTGCACGCGCCGAACCTGAAGCGCCTGGCCGAACGCTCGG
>SLKW01000413.1 GCA_007134405.1 Paracoccaceae bacterium | reverse complement strand
TCAATTTCAATGTGGGCTGCCCGTCCGACCGGGTGCAATCGGGCTGTTTCGGTGCGGTGCTGATGCGCGAACAGAACAGGGTGGGCGATTGCGTTGCGGAAATGGTTGCGGCCTGCAGGGCTGAAGTAACGGTCAAATGCCGTATCGGGGTGGACGACCAGATTCCGCAGGAGGTCCTGCCGCGATTTCTGGAGACGATCAGGGCCGCCGGAGTCAAGCGGGTCATCATCCATGCCCGCAAGGCTTGGCTTCAGGGGCTGTCGCCAAAAGAGAACCGCGACGTGCCTCCGCTTGATTACCCCTTGGTGCTGGCGATGAAAAATGACTATCCGGACCTCAGGATCTGCATCAATGGCGGCATCGAAACGCTTGACGATGCGGAATACTTCCTCGCGCGGGGTCTGGACGGGGTGATGATCGGCCGCGCCGCCTACCACCACCCCGCGCGGGTGTTGGCCGCCGCCGATCGGCGGATCTTCGGTGCTATCAGAACAGATACCGACCCGTTATCTGTTGCCGAGGCGATGCGGCCCTATATCGCCCGCCACCTTGGGTCGGGTGGGCGTCTGAGCTCGGTCACCCGGCACATGCTGGGTCTCTTTTCCGGCCGTCCCGGCGCGCGCGCCTGGCGCCGGGCGCTTTCGGAGGCGCCCGCAGGCGATCTGGGCGATTACGATCATGCCCTGTCGATGCTGACACACCGGGCGGCCGCATGAGGGGCGCGATCGCCGGTCTTGCCGCGCTGGCACTTGCCGCTTGCGCCGCCCCCCAGGGCGCGCAACGGTTGAGTGACACCGCGCTTTCCCTGACCCCGTCCGAACCGTTTCGCCCGGGCCCGCCGCGTCCGATGCCCCCGAGCCGCGCGAACGCGGACGTGGCTTTCGATTTGATGGAACTCGGCTTCTTCATGGAGAGCGGACGCCCGATCCCGCAGTTTTCACGGTACGAAGGGCCGGTGCGAATCGTCCTGCGCGGCGACGTACCCACGCGCGCGCAGTTTGACCTTGACCGACTGATTGCGCGATTCCGCGAGGAAGCTCAGATCGACGTCGCCCGCGCGTCCGGCAACCGCACCGAGCCGGGGCAGAACACGATCACCGTGGAATTCGTCTCGCGCCGCGACATGCGTCGCATCGTCCCCACGGCGGCCTGCTTCGTCGTGCCCAATGTCGATAGCTGGGACGATTTCCTGGCCAATCGCCGCAATCCCGCGCTGGACTGGACGCGAGTATCGCAGCGTGTGCGGACCGCCGTCTTTATCCCGGTGGACACCACCCCGCAGGAAAAACGCGATTGCCTGCACGAAGAGATCGCGCAGGCAATGGGTCCGCTCAATGACCTCTATCGGCTTCCCGACAGCGTCTTCAACGACGACAATTTCCAGACCACGCTGACCGGATTCGACATGCTGGTGCTGCGCGCCTGGCACGCCCCGGAATTGCGCCCCGGTATGACGCCCGAGGAGGTCGCAGCACGTCTGCCGGCGATCCTTGACCGGCTGAATCCGGCCGGCCGCAAGCCGGGTGGCACGCCCCCCGGCCCCACGCCGCGCGCCTGGATCGAGGCGATCGAGACGACGCTGGGCGTCGGGGTGAGCAGTAGCCAGCGCCGCGCCGCCGCGCAGCGGGCATTGGCGATCGCCGGGCAGGAGGGGTGGAGCGGTCCGCGGCTGGCGTTGAGCCTGCTTCTTGCCGCCCGTCTGGCCACGCCGGGCGAAGGCGAAGCCGCCTTCATCGCGCTCATCGCCGCGGGCGAGATGTACCGCCAGATGCCGGGTGGAGAGGTGCATGCCGCGCATGTCGACATGCATATGGCCGTTCAAGCGCTGGCGGCGGGCCAGTACGATCTGGTAGTGACGCTGACCGAACGCGCCCTGCCCTATGCGATCCGAACCGAGAATGCCGCCTTTCAGGCGTCGCTCGCCCTCTTGCAGGCCGAGGCGCTGGATCAGCGCGGCGAGACGCAGCGGGCCGCCCAGCTGCGCATCGACTCGATGCCGGCGGCGCTGTATGGGTTCGGCTCGCCGGGCGCGGTCCAGTCGCGGCTGGACGAGGTGGCGCGTCTTGGCGCGCTGTCGCGGCGCGTGGCTGCGGCCGAGTGATCGGGGCGGCCGCATCGGCGTGCGTAAACAGGTATAGGGAACGGAAATGATCATCATTGCGGGTCTTGTGGGCGGCGCCGTCTGGGGCGCGGTGAACGCGCGCAAGCGCGGCGGGAACCGCCTGGACATGGCGCAATACGCCGCCGTCTGGGGGATTATCGGTGCGCTTCTGGGTCTGGTCGCCACCATCGCCGTCGAGCGGATGATCTGATGTTCCTGCCCTTCTACGAAAACCTGCGCCAGCATGCCGTTCCGGTCAGTTTGCGCGAGTATCTGGGTTTCCTGGAGGCGTTGCAGACCGGTCTGGCGCAGTTCGACGCCGAGGGATTCTACTACCTGGCGCGCGCCACGATGGTGAAGGACGAACGCCACATCGACCGGTTCGACCGTGCTTTTGCCGCGAGTTTCAAGGGTTTGGACGCAATCGATCCGGGCGCGATGATCGAGGCGCTGGATCTGCCGGCCGAGTGGCTGGAGAAGATGCTGGAGAAGAACCTCAGCGAGGAGGAGCGCGCGAAGATCGAGGCGTTGGGCGGGTTCGAGAAACTGATGGAGACCCTGAAGAAGCGGCTGGAGGAACAGAAGGGCCGGCACCAGGGCGGCAACAAGTGGATCGGAACGGGCGGCACTTCGCCCTTCGGGGCCTGGGGTTACAACCCCGAAGGCGTGCGGATCGGGCAGGACCGAAGCCGCCATCAGCGGGCGGTAAAGGTCTGGGATAAAAGAGAGTTTCGTGATCTCGACGACTCGGTCGAGTTGGGGACGCGGAACATCAAGGTGGCGCTGAAGCGGTTGCGTCGCTGGGCGCGGGACGGGGCGGCGGAGGAGCTGGATCTGGACGGGACGATCCGGGCGACGGCGGAGCATGGGTACCTGGACGTGCAGACGCGGCCGGAGCGGCGCAATGCAGTCAAGGTGTTGCTGCTGCTCGATATCGGCGGGTCGATGGACGCTTATGTGCGGGTCGTGGAGGAGCTGTTCAGCGCAGCGCGGGTCGAGTTCAAGCATCTGGAACACTACTATTTCCACAACTGCCTGTACGAATTCGTCTGGAAGAACAACGCCCG
This sequence comes from Paracoccaceae bacterium, assembly GCA_007134405.1. Classification (GTDB taxonomy): domain Bacteria; phylum Pseudomonadota; class Alphaproteobacteria; order Rhodobacterales; family Rhodobacteraceae; genus Pararhodobacter. The sequence goes on along the minus strand of SLKW01000413.1, from coordinate 833 downwards.
CCGGTGGCACGAGCGCACGCCCACCTGGGAGATGTTGCGCACCTACGGGTCTGATTACAAATGCATTTTCGTCGGCGACGCGACCATGTCGCCCTACGAGATCGCCTATGTCGGCGGCGCCAACGAGCATTGGAACGAGGAGTCGGGCGCCACCTGGCTGGAGCGCGCGCGGGCGCAGTGGCCGGACCATCTGTGGATCAATCCGACGCCCGAGACCTATTGGCCACATACCCAGTCGATCCGCATGATCCGCGAGGTTTTCGAGGATCGGATGGTGCCGATGACGCTGGACGGGCTGTCGCGCGGGATGCGGTTGCTGACGCGCTGAGGGGGCCGGTCGGGCCGGAATCCGGGTGTCACAAAGTGTATGACAAACGTATGACTCGCGTATGACAAACGTAGGACTCGCGTAGGGCGCTCTAGCGGGCACCGGGCAACTGGCGGGCATCCCTGCCCCCACCACGCATCGCGGGACGGACGCGCCGCGCCGCGACGAAAAAGGGAGGGCGCGCGCCCTCCCTTCCCCGGTCTGGAAATTCGGTCTGTGTCAGGCGGCGTCCTTGCGCCGACGCCGCAGACCGGCGGCGCCAAGGCCGCCGATTGCCGTCAGCAGCAGCCAGCCGGCGGCGGGAAGCGGGATCGGGGCCAGTCCATTGCCGGTGCCGGCCTCGCCACGGTAGTAGATCGAGGCGTGGGAGAGACCCATTCCGCTGTTCCCGGGGCCGTCCGTCCTCCATTGGCCCGCGAGGGGTTGGGTGGGATCGAGCAGGAATGCGGAAAACGAGTTGCTGCGATTCAGCGTCAGCACGATGGAGGTGTAGCCGTGCGGGTTC
>SLKW01000401.1 GCA_007134405.1 Paracoccaceae bacterium | reverse complement strand
TGCCTGTCCGGCGTGATCCGCGCATGACCGTGACTCCGGCTTCATCGGCTGGGTCAAACACTTGCCGTCACCGGACCATGATGCAGATCATCGCGCCCGCTACCGTTCCGGCATAGCTCGTTTTTGATTGCTATCTGGCTTCCTCCCCCGGTGGCCGGGGTGCGGGTGGGTATGGAGAGCAGGTGTGCAGGTCAGCGATCAAAAAGAAGTTTGCGCCTTTCTTTCGGCTGAGATGGCGGCGCGGGGCGCTGTCGAGGAGATCGAAACCCATATCTCTCACCTGTTCGTCGGCCCCCAGATTGCTTGGAAACTCAAACGCGCGGTGAAGCTTCCCTATGCCGAGTTCGACACGCCCGAACGACGGCTTGCCATTTGCGAACGCGAAGTCACGCTTAATCGGCGTACGGCGTCGGCGTACTATCTGGGCGTTCGCCGGATTACGTGGACAGAGGGTGGCCTCGAGTTCGACGGAGATGGCGAACTGATCGATGCCGTCGTCGAGATGCAGCGCTTCGACCAGAACGCCCTTTTCGACCGGATGGCGACGCGCGGAGCGCTGAGCCCAGCGTTGATGGAGCGTCTGGCGGTCGAGATCGCTCACCTTCACGAGACCTGCGAGCCAGACATCCGTCCCGGTTCCGAGCGGGTGGCCGAAGTGCTTGACGTCAACGAGGCCGCGCTTGCGCAAACACGGGTCTTCCCGGCAGACGAAGTGGAGGCATTCAACGCCGTCTTTCGCCGGGAAGCCAAGGCGCTTGCGCCGCGCCTCGATGCACGAGGCCTCGCCGGGCGTGTGCGACGCGCGCACGGCGATCTGCACCTGCGTAACATTTTCCTTGAGGAAGACCGTCCCGTGATCTTCGACTGTATCGAATTCAACGATACGCTTGCGACGGTCGATTTGCTCTACGATCTGGCGTTTCTTCTGATGGACCTCGTCCATCGTTGTCTTCCGGTTTTCGCCAACCTTGTCATGAACCGCTATCTCGATCTTGCCGACGACGAAGATGGTTTGCCCTGCCTGTCTTTCTTCATGGCACTCCGCGCGGCCGTTCGTGCGCATGTCACGGCCACCGCGATCGAGGAAGGGGATGATACACCAGACCGCCGACGGGAAGCGCGCGCCTATTTCGACCTCGCGCTGGATCTGCTGCGCCCGCAACAAGCGGTGCTCGTGGCCATCGGGGGGCTTTCCGGCACCGGCAAGTCGACGCTGGCCGCATCCGTGGCCCCAATGTTCGGCACCGGGGCGGGCGCGCGCACGATTTCAAGCGACCGCGTGCGCAAGTCGCTTCATGGGGTCGCGCCGGAAACCCGTCTGCCACCCGAAGCCTATCGCCCCGAAGTTTCCGCGAAGGTCTACGCAACGTTGAACGCGCGGGCGGAAGCGCTGGTTGCCGCCGGAATATCGGTCGTGGCAGATGCCGTGTTCGCAAAGGCGGAAGAACGCGACCGGATCGAAGCCGCTGCGCGTATCGCAGATGGGCAGTTCTGCGGCATCTGGCTCGATGCGCCGGCCCAGACCCTCAGGGCGCGGGTGGTTGAACGCAAGAGCGGCCCTTCGGATGCCGATGTCGCGGTGCTGGAGACACAGCTTGCATACGACCTGGGTCCGTTGCGATGGACACGACTAGACGCGACCGTCACGCCTGATGCGCTGGCCTCCACTATTCGGGATGCTGCGCTGAAACCTGCTCGGTGATACGCGCGCGCCCGTCATCGTCCGTGCGCGCGTCTGCTATGTCGTCGAAGGCCCTGAGCGCACTTCTTCGTGCATGCGCGCCAGCGTTTTGATCCAATTGCAACGCTATACCGGCCATCCCGCAGAAAGCGAGGTCGCGGATAGGAGGAGGGCCGGCGCCGCCTCATTGGGCGGCCCCGTAAGGTCAGGTGTTGACGCTATCCTTGAGCGCTTTCGCGATGACGACCTTGACGGTCTTGTCCGCCGGTTTGGTCAACGTCTCGCCCGTGGCGGGGTTTCGGACCTGGCGTTCGGGGCGCGCCCGGCAAACGACCTTGCCGATGCCGGGCACCGTCACCGCGCCGCCATTGGCGACCTCACGCGTCACGATCGCCGCAAGGCCATCCAGTGCAGCAGAAGCCGATTTCTTGTCCGCGCCCATTTCGGCGGCAAGCTGGCTCACCAGTTCGGTCTTGGTCATCGGTTTGGACATTTGTGTCTCCTCGTTTGCGGTCTGATTGCGGGCGCTTGCCCGTGGGTTCTCGGGCCCGTAATTGTTGGACTGACGGGGTTCTAGCCGGATTTTGCGTTGCGGCACAATTGAAAAAATTCGCCTTCTGCGCGAAAGTCGTAACCTTGGGCCAAGACGCCAGCTGGTCAGAGAAAGGCGGTCTCGGCAAAACTGCGCAACTTGCGGCTGTGAATGCGGTGGAGAGGCATCGCACGCAGCCGCTCCATCGCGCGAATGCCGATCAGCAGATGTCGGGACACCTGGCTGCGGTAGAAGTCCGACGCCATGCCCGGCAGCTTCAATTCGCCATGCAGGGGCTTGTCCGAAACGCAAAGCAGCGTCCCGTAGGGGACGCGGAATCGAAACCCATTGGCCGCGATCGTCGCACTTTCCATATCGAGCGCGATGGCGCGCGATTGCGACAGGCGATGGACCGGGCCCGATTGATCGCGCAATTCCCAGTTGCGGTTGTCAATCGTCGCAACTGTTCCGGTCCGCATTATCCGCTTGAGCTCGAAGTCCTCCAGTTGGGTAACTTCGGCGACGGCTTCCTGCAGAGCGATCTGGATCTCGGCCAGCGCGGGGATCGGCACCCAGACGGGCAAGTCTTCGTTCAATACGTTATCCTCGCGCAGATACGCATGCGCCAGAACGAAATCGCCAAGGGACTGCGAATTGCGCAGCCCCGCGCAGTGACCGACCATCAGCCAGGCGTGCGGCCGAAGAACCGCGATGTGATCCGTGGCTGTTTTGGCGTTCGAGGGACCCACACCAATATTCACCAGTGTCACGCCCTGCCCTCGCGCGCGCTTCAGGTGATAGGCAGGCATCTGAGGCAGGCGCGGTAGGGAGGGGACCGGGGCCTCGGCATCAGTGATCACCACGTTTCCCGGCGCCACGAACGCGCTGTAGCCGCTATCGGGATCGGCTAGGGCGAGCCGTGCATAGGCCTCGAACTCATCGACGTAGAACTGGTAGTTGGTGAAGAGCACATGGTTCTGGAAATGCTCGGCATCGGTTGCCGTGTAATGCGCCAGCCTCGCCAGGGAATAATCAACGCGTTGGGCGGTGAAGGGGGCCAGCGGAATTGAACCGTCCGGGTTGCGGACCCCTTCGCCATTGACGATGTCGTCGTTGGTTATGGCCAGGTCGGGTACGTCGAACGCATCCCGCAGGCTGAAGCCGAGGTCCGCGTGCGGTGCGCGCGTCAGTGCTTCGTGCCCTGCAACAGCGAAATGCAGCGGGATCGGCGTTGTCGACTGGCCGACACTGATCGGAACGCGATGGTTCTCCAGGACAAGTCCGATCTGCTGCTCCAAATAGTTTCGAAAGAGGTCGGGCCTGGTGACAGTTGTCGAATAGGTTCCCGGTTCCGGAACGTAGCCGAAGCTGAGCCGCGTATCGGGAAGATCATAAACAGATGTCGTCAGACGGATCTCGGGATAGAAGGCCCGAAAGCGGGCGGTGGCGCGTCCGGTATCGAGCACCTCGGTGAAACGCGCGATCAGATAGTCCGTTGCCTGGGTGTACAGCGCCATCAACCGGTCGACCGCGGCTCCGGGCTCGGTGAACTCCTGCGCATCGAGTACAGGCACGGTTTCGACAGGCAGGGAGGAGGGGGATTTCATTGCTCGACTTTCTTTCGGCGGCGGAGGCGGGAGCTGTGCGCGCGATCTGAGATGACACGCGCAGGCAGAGCATGCCCTCGCATTAATGAGGGGTGCAAGTGTTGGGTTCGGCGATTGGCCGGCTGCCGATTGATCTGTGCGATCCCTTCTTCTGACATGGAATGGCGCGCTGCGCCGAACGCGGCCTTTCAC
>SLKW01000199.1 GCA_007134405.1 Paracoccaceae bacterium | reverse complement strand
CGATCCTCGCCAATTTCATCGTCACGGGCGAGGAGCAGGGACACGACCGTAAGGTGCTCTCGGGGACCATCCAGAACGACATCCTCAAGGAGTTCATGGTCCGCAACACCTATATCTTCCCGCCCGAGGCTTCGATGCGGATCGTCGCGGACATCATCGAATACACCGCGACCGAGATGCCGCGCTTCAACTCGATCTCGATCTCCGGCTACCACATGCAGGAAGCCGGCGCGAACCTGGTGCAGGAACTGGCCTTCACTCTGGCCGACGGGCGCGAATATGTGCGCACGGCGATCGCGCGCGGAATGGATGTTGATGCCTTCGCCGGGCGGCTTTCGTTCTTCTTCGCGATCGGCATGAATTTCTTCATGGAGGCGGCGAAGCTGCGCGCCGCGCGGCTTCTGTGGCACCGGATCATGTCGGAATTCGAGCCGAAGAAGCCGCAAAGCCTGATGCTGCGCACGCATTGCCAGACCTCGGGCGTCAGCCTCGCCGAGCAGGACCCCTACAACAACGTCATCCGCACCGCCTACGAGGCGCTTTCGGCGGTCCTCGGCGGCACGCAGTCGCTGCACACCAACGCGCTCGACGAGGCGATCGCGCTGCCCACCGAATTCTCGGCCCGGATCGCGCGCAACACGCAGCTCATCCTGCAGGAGGAGACCGGGATCACGAATGTCGTCGATCCCCTGGCGGGGTCCTATTACGTCGAGAAGCTGACCGCCGATCTGGCCGAAAAGGCCTGGGAGCTGATCGAGGAAGTCGAGGAAATGGGCGGCATGACCAAGGCCGTCGCAAGCGGAATGCCGAAGCTCAGGATCGAGGAGACCGCGGCGCGGCGGCAGGCGTTGATCGACCGGGGCGAAGACGTGATCGTCGGCGTCAACAAGTACCGAAAGGACAAGGAAGACCCGATCGACATCCTGGACATCGACAACGCCAAGGTGCGCGAGGCGCAGCTCCGGCGGCTGGAAAAGGTCCGCGGCGAACGCGATCAGGCGGCTTGCGACACTGCGCTCGCGGAAGTTGAGCGTCGCGCGCGCGAGGGGGGCAACCTTCTTGAAGCTGCGGTCGAGGCAGCGCGGGCGCGGGCAACCGTTGGAGAGATCAGCATGGCGATGGAAAAGGAGTTCGGCCGCCACCGGGCCGAGGTGAAAACGCTCGCGGGCGTCTATGGCGCGGCCTACGAGGGCGACGACGATTTCGCCGCGATCCAGGGCGAGGTCGAGGATTTCGCCGAGGCCGAGGGCCGGCGCCCGCGGATGCTGGTCGTCAAGATGGGCCAGGACGGTCATGACCGCGGCGCCAAGGTGATCGCGACGGCCTTTGCCGATATCGGTTTCGACGTCGACGTGGGCCCCCTTTTCCAGACGCCCGAGGAGGCGGCGCAGGATGCGGTCGACAACGACGTGCATGTCGTCGGCATTTCCAGCCAGGCGGCGGGGCACAAGACGCTGGCGCCGAAACTGGTGGCCGCGCTGAAGGCGCAGGGCGCGGACGACATCCTGGTCATCTGCGGCGGCGTCATCCCGCAGCAGGACTATGCGTTCCTGAAGGAGAAGGGCGTCAAGGCGATCTTCGGCCCCGGCACCAACATCCCCGAGGCCGCAAGAAACATCCTGCGCCTGATCCGCGACGCGCGCAAAGGCGACGCGGCCTGACGCCGTGAACCTGCGCCTCGAACAGTTCGGACCGCACGGGGCGCTCTACGGGCCGGCCACGGGCGAGGACCTGCCCGGCGTCGTGATCCTGCACGGCGCCGAGGGACCGATGGCCGGCTGGTCGCACCGCTTCGCCGCGATCCTGGCCGCGCACGGCTACCTGACGCTGGCCGCCGAATATGGGCAGGGCGACATCTTCGGCGCGGGCCCGATCCGCGATGTCCCCCTGCCGCCGGTCCTTGACGCCGCCCGCGCGCTGGCCGCACATCCCCGCGCCTCGGGCAGGGTGGGGCTGCTGGGGTGGTCGAAAGGGGGCGAGGCGGCGCTGATCCTCGGCGCGCTGATGGGTCCGGACGGACCCTTCGCCTGCGTCGCTGCCCATGCGCCCACGGGGCTGGTGACGGGCGCCTTCGATCCGATCGCGTTTCGCGCGGGCCTTGCCGAAGGTGCGGTGCAGCTCGACCTCGACCCTGAAGGCCCGCGCGCCTGGACCTGGACGGGCCAGGACGACCGGCTGTCGCCCGGCGCGGCGATCCCGGTCGAGGACTGCGCGGTGCCCGTCTTCCTGTCGCACGGCACCGCCGACCCCATCGTTCCGCACGACCGGACCCAGGCGCTTGCTGAACGGCTGAAGGCTGCGGGGCGGCCAGCGGATCTGTTCCTTGCCGAGGGGCAGGCGCATGGTTTCGACTACGATACCGAACCCGTCTTCTGGGCGCGGCTTCTGGCCTTCCTCGAGCGGCACCTGAGAACACGCTGACCCCTTGGCCCCGGGCCGGTTTGCGCCCATGATGGCGCTCATCGGCAGGAGGATGCGATGCTCGCTTTCGACCACCTCGCCATCGGCGCCGAAACGCTCGGCGCGGGAACCGAAGCTGTCGAGGCCGCGCTTGGCGTCCCTCTGGAGCCGGGCGGCGCGCATCCGGCGATGGGTACGCACAACCGGCTCCTGTCGCTGGGGCGAGGCGAGTATCTCGAGGTCATCGCCGTCGATCCGGACGCAGCGCGGCCCAATCACCCGCGCTGGTTCGCACTCGACGACTTTCGCGGGGCGCCCCGCCCCTGCGCCTGGATCGCCCGAACCCGGGCGCTGATGCCGGCGCTGGCGCGCGCGCCCCGGGGAGCCGGCCAGCCGCATGCATTGTCGCGCGGCAACTTCGCCTGGGACATGGCCATACCGGATACCGGCCTGCTGCCCTTTGACGGAGTCTTTCCCGCGCTGATCGCGTGGAAGAGCAAGGCTCATCCTAGCGACGCCCTGCCCGACCGTGGCATCCGCCTTCGGCGCCTCATACTGTCCCACCCGGATGCCGCGGCCCTGCGCGCCGCGCTCACCCCGCTGATCGAGGAGGCGCGCCTCGCGACCACGCTGGGCGCCGAGCCGCATCTGGCCGCCGAGTTCGACACGCCCACGGGCGCGCGGGTGCTGGCGTGATCCGCGACGCCCGGCCCGCCGACGCCGCCGCCATCGCCGCAATCTGGAACCCGATCATCCGCGACACCGACATCACCTTCAACCCGGTCGAGAAGACCGAGGGCGAGATCGCCGCGCTCATCGCCGAACGCCAGGCGGTGGGCCATGCCTTTCTGGTCGCCGTGGAGGAGGGCGGCGTTCTGGGCTTTGCCAGTTACGTCCAGTTCCGCGCCGGCCGCAGCTATGCGCGAACGATGGAGCATTCGGTCAACCTTGCCCCCAAGGCGCGCGGTTATGGCCTCGGCCGGACGCTGATACAGGCGCTCGCCGACCATGCCGCAGGACGCGGCATGCACATGCTGATCGGCGCGGTTACCGCGACCAATACCGGCAGCCTGGAATTCCACCGCCGCATGGGCTTTGTCGAGGTCGGCCGCATCCGCGAGGCCGGTTGGAAGTTCGACCGCTACCACGACCTGGTTTTCATGCAGAAAATCCTCGATCCGCCGGATGGGCAAGGCGCGCGGCCTGCGCTAGGATGACCACATGTCGATCTGGACCCGCATCTCGGCTGCCCTGGCCGCCCTGCGCGACGGCGAGCCCCTCAGCGCCGTTTTCGACCGGCTGCGCACGCCGCCCGAGCGCTCGGTCGCCTTCACCATCGGCGTGATCGGGCTTGGCGCGAAACTGGCCAAGGCCGACGGGCGCGTGACCAAGAACGAGGTCGCCATGTTCCGCGCCATCTTCACCATCCCGCCCAGCGAGGAGGCGAACGCCGCGCGCGTCTTCAACCTTGCGCGGCAGGATGTGGCAGGTTTCGATGCCTATGCGCGCAAGCTTGCAGCGATGTTTCCCGCCGGCGATCCGGTTCTGCGCGACCTGCTGGAGGGGCTTTTCCACGTCGCTGTCGCGGATGGCGACTTCCACCCCGCCGAGGAAGGATTCCT
>SLKW01000135.1 GCA_007134405.1 Paracoccaceae bacterium | reverse complement strand
GCATGCACCGCCAGCGCCGCCAGCGCCACGGCGCAAAGCTGGATCGTCAGCGCGATGGCGCCGCGCAAGCCGCGCGCGATGCGATGCGATGCGATGTGCATGGTGCCGTTCTCTCCCTCAACGCAACTGTGCTGGACCAGTATCCTTGATGCATGATATTTCGCCACGGCGTGCCGGTAGGCGGCACGTTTGGCTGGGGAAGGGCCATGGCGGATCTGGGTAATCGCTCGCTGGATCGGGGCCTGACGGTGCTTGAGGTGTTGACTCGCCCCGGCCCTGCGACGCTGGCCGAGTTGCACCGGGCCACAGGTCTGCCGAAATCCAGCCTGCGGCGACTACTGGCGACGCTGATGGCGCGCGGCGTGGTTCATCGCTCGCGTCAGGACGGGCGTTACCGGTCGGTTCTGGCGATGCCCGGCCCGGGCTTCGAGCCAGACGCGGGGCATGAGGCGCGTTTCGTCACGCTGGCCTGGCCGCATATGCAGGCTCTGACGCTGGAGATCGGCTGGCCCTGCGACCTTCAGGTGCCGCGCGAGCGGGCGATGCAGATGATCGAAAGCGCGCGTGCGCTGACACCTTATAAGCTTTGGCAGGGCAGGATCGGCACGCTGATCAACATGTTCGGCGCAGCATCAGGGCGGGCCTATCTGGCCGCGCTGCCCGAGGCCGAGGCACTGGCACGGTTTCACCGCCTGGCCCATGACCCAGTGCTGGGCCCCGGCCGATTTCGCATGAATGAGGTCAGTTTCCGCACGATGCTGGCTGAAACGCGCGCCCGCGGCCATGCGCTGCGCCAGCCGGGCTATGGCGGCGAGGTCTTGGATCATGACGAACTTGCCGCGCTGGCGCTGCCGATCCTCTTTCGCGGCCTGCCGATCGGCACGATAAACACCACATGGCTGCGCGCCTCCCTGCCCTCGGCCCAATTCGCCGTGCGCTACGGGGCCGCCATCCACGCCTGTCGCGACCGCATCGGAGAGGCGCTGATTGCAGCCTCTGACAGGCTCTCCTACAAGGGCTAGGCGTCGCCGCCCTGTCACCGACGCGACCCCATCCCGCCGTGAAGCTTCTCCGGTCATCCAGAACCAATGATGCCGCGATGGGCAACTCTCGAAAGCATGGCGGTGCAATGGCTCAATCCATCACTCCGCGGCAGCCGTTCGCAAGCTCACCTCTAGATCTGCAAGGCGTTACTGTATTACTCACGCCTGAGGCGTGCGTTTCCCTTACCCCACTGCCGCCATGGCACGTGGACGATATCGGCTGTGCCGAGGGCGTTGAAGCGGTTCATGAGTTCGATGCGGACGGATATTCCGGCGGCCTGGCGGTCCGGGTCTCTCGCCATGATGCGCTCGCCGAAGGCCTTGCCTTGTGGCAGCGCAGCTTCGCCTCGATCCGGCTTCTGCACCAAATTCACTACGCGGCCTTTATATTCGGTATTTTACGAAATTAGAATAGAAGAGTGTTGCCGGAGTATTCTGCTGCATGCGGATCCAATCTGTGGTAACTTCACATATTCAATTGCAAAACAGGCACTTCTATGACTCAGGAACTCATCGCCGGCCGTTCTGAGCACTCGGAGCCGTCGCCGGCTGTCGCCTTCAGAGACATAACATTCCTCAAATATGCCCGCGACTGTGCGTACGCAGTGAATAATTCGGGCGCTGTAGAAAAACGCATCGCAGCGCTGACCAAAGAATTTGCGCGGACTTGGCGTATGCCGGATGAAAGGTTCCTGCAGTTGCAGCCTAATGCGCCATATGCCTCATACTTACTATATCTCTCTGAGAGTTCAGATTTGTCAATTGTGCTGGACATCTTTATGGCAGGTCAAGCAGCGGTAGCTCACAACCATCTGTGTTGGTGCGTCTTTTGCTGTCTTGAGGGTGTCGAGCGTGAACGGTTGCTGAAAGTTCCGCATGACCTGTCGGCAGCCCCTTCGAGCATAGAGAGCCGCTTACGTTATCCAGGGGAGGTTACTACCGCCGATCCCGGTGCTCAAGATTTTCATGAGGTGGAGTGCGCCGATTCAACTCGTGCTGTTAGTCTGCACATTTATGGCGCGGACATAGGGCGGATCAAACGGCAAATGTGGAACGGTGAATTGAAACGTTATGAGTCGTTCCGCAGCGGCTACTCAAACGACCTCCTGAATTTGCCTCCCTACTTGGCGCCCCGAGACTTGGCATAGCGCCGGTTAAAGGTGTCCGTAGAGCGTTCCCCCGGCCGACATGACACTACTATTGTTGGAAGCCTACTTCCAAGAAGTCAGCAGGCATCGCTGTTGAGCAGTTGGCGATATCATTTGTGTCAGGTAGCTGCCGAAGCATCGAGTAAAAGTTGAGCGCAAGAGGAGCTTGTAGCGACTCGGTTACCCCGCGTACTCCGTCTGCGTGATTGACCGATGGAAACTTTCGCCGCAGTGTTGCGACTAATAGGTTGCGATTCACAATCGATTCCCCCAGCGCCCGTGCGTCGGGCGAAGCAGGAGGTGTGTCCAGGGTGGCTCGGCAAATTTCCGGCCCAGGCAGCAAGGACAAGCTCGCGTCGGCTGCGGGCCCTGCCGTGGGGGCGGCGGGCAAGGATCCGGCGGCGCCCGACCTCGACGTGCTGGAGGACATGCTCAGCTTCTACCTGCGCGCGGCCAACCGTGCGGTGTCATGTGACCTCGATGCGCGGCTGACGGGGCTGGAGGTCGCCCGAGGCACGGGCAAGATAACCACGCTGCTGCTGATCGACAGCCATCCGGGCATCCGCCCCTCGACAATCGCGGCGGCGACGCTGCGCGATCGGCCTTCGCTCTCGCGAACCATCGCGCCGATGATCGCGGCCGGGCTGATCGAGCAGCGCCGCGCGCTGGGGGAGGGGCGGGCATGGGAGCTGTTCATCACTCCCCGCGGCCATGCCTTAGCCGAGGATGTGCGCCGCATCGTAAAGGCCCAGTCAGAGGAATTCTTCGCCCCACTCAGCGAGGCCGATCGCGCGCATCTGCTGCGCATCCTGCGCCGTGTTTACCACATCGCCCGAAAGGCCGCGGCATGAGCGCCGCCGGCCCTGCCCGCGACGCCGAAGGACGTGTGGCGCTAATCTCGGGCGCCAGCCGCGGCATCGGGCTGGAGGTGGCGCGGGCGCTGCAGGCGGCGGGCTGGCAGTTGTCGTTGGGGCTGCGCCAACAGGTGCTGCCGCCGGGACTGGCGTCCGACGCGCATCTGGCCCCCCATGACGCCGAGCGCGGCGATGAGGCCGCATGGGTCGCAGCGGCCGTGGCGCATTTCGGGCGTATTGATGCGGTCGTGTGCTCGGCCGGGGTTATGATTCCCGGCGGTATTGTAGATCTCCCTGACGCCGATCTGCAGCGCATGTGGGAGGTCAACGTGCGCGCCCCGCGCCGGCTGGTTGCCGCGGCCTGGCCGGAGCTATGCGCGACGGGCGCGCGCGCCCGGGCGGCCGTGGACCGGCAGGGCGCGGTCGGCGGGCGGGTGCTGATTTTGGGCTCGCTGTCGGGGCTGCGGGTGAAGAGCGCGGGCTCGGCCGGTTATGCGATGACCAAGCATGCCGTGGTCGCGCTGGGCCACGGGCTGCGCCAGGCCGGCCATGCGAAGGGCATCCGCACGACGGTCGTCTGCCCGGGCTTCGTTGACACCGACATGGCGCGCGCCATCACCGATTTTCCGCCCGAGCAGATGACCCGCGCCGCCGATGTCGCGCGGCTAGCGCGGATAGCGTTGGAGCTGCCCGACACCGCGGCGCTGGCCACCCTGCCGATCAGCTGCCAGCTGGAGGACATCTACTGATGCCAGGCCCTACCCCTACGCCCGTCGCCGACGACGCCGATCTGCCCGCGGCGGTGGATGTGGTGGTGATCGGCGGCGGCATCATCGGCGCCAGTACGGCTCTGGAGCTGACCGAGCGCGGCCTCAGCGTGGCGCTGTGCGAAAAGGGCGGGATTGGCCACGAACAGTCCAGTCGCAACTGGGGCTGGGTGCGCATCTCCCTGCGCGACCCGCGCGAGGTGCCGCTGATGGT
>SLKW01000341.1 GCA_007134405.1 Paracoccaceae bacterium | reverse complement strand
GACCGGGCGACGCAACCCCACGGGCTCGCCGCACCGGGCGGGCGCGTGTCGACCACCGGGGTCGGCGGCTACCTACTGGGCGGCGGCGACGGCTGGATGGCCCGCAAGCTGGGCCTCGCCTGCGACGCGCTGATCGAGGCCGAACTCATCACCGCCGACGGCACGCAGACCCGCGCGAGCGAGGACGAGAACGCCGAGCTTTTCTGGGCGCTGCACGGCGGCGGCGGCAATTTCGGTGTGGCGACAAGCTTCACGCTGCGGCTCCAACCCCTTTCGACCATCACCTTCGCCTTCCTCTTCTGGCCGGCGGAGGCGGTCGGGAAAATCCTGCCCCGCTACCGCGACTACATGGCGGACTCATCCGACAATGTGGGCGGCGCGGCCGTCCTGCTGACGGGGCTCGAGGAACCCTTCGTGCCCGAGGCACTGCAAAACCGGCCGTGCTTCGCGCTCCTCGTGGTCGTGGTGGGCGATGCAGACGCCGCCCGGCCGCTGCTCGCGCCGATGCTGGACCTCGGCCATGCCGGCGGCTGCGTCGAGACCGTGCCCTATGCCGACTTCCAGTGCATGTTCGACGACCCGCCGGGCTATCGCAACTACTGGTCGGCGGAGTACCTGTCGGACCTGCCAGATGCCGCCATCGCCGCCTTCGGCGCAGCAGGCCGCGACCTGCCGGTGCCCACCCCCAGCATGCAGCCGCTCTTTCCGCAGGGCGGCGCCATCGCCCGCGGCCCGGCCGACACGCCGCTGCCCTGGCGCGCCGCGCCCTGGGCCGTGCATCCGATGGGCCTGTGGGAAGACCCGGCCCATGACCAAGCCGGCCGGACCTGGGCGCGCGGCGTGCGCAAGGCGATGCAGCCCTGGGCGCATGGCAGCGTCTATCTGAACTTCCTCGGCGCCGAGGAAACCGCCGACCGCATCGTCGCCGGCTGGGGCGCCGGGAACCACGCCCGCCTGCGGAAGGTCAAGCGCGACTTCGATCCGCAGAACGTCTTTCGCAACAACCACAACATTGCGCCCGCGTGAATGGCTCCGATCCGGGGGCACGCATCACCCGCAAACGAAAGGACACCACCATGCAACCGATCCAACGACACCCTATCACGACGACGCTACTCGCCCCGGCGACGCTCGCGGCCATGCTGGCCGCCGCGCCCGCCCTGGCGGACACCGAATCCTTCACCGACCGGCTGGTCTTCAGCGACGACGTGTCGGTGACGCTCACCCAGGATCTCGATGGGCTTGAGGCGCACGCGGTCGAGATCGCCGACACCTCGTATCTCTGGATCGCCCGGTTCACGATCGAGCCCGGCACCGTCTTTCCCTGGCACACCCATCCGGCCGCGGTGGTGATGGGCGTGACCGAAGGTGACTTCGTCTTCGTCCTGGCCGAGGATTGCGAACGCCGCGCCTATACCGCGGGCGAAGCGCTGGTCGATCCCGGCGACCGCGTCCACACCGCCTACAACCCCAGCGACAGCAACGACACGGTGATCGTCGCCGCCTATCTCGGCGCCCCGGCCGAGGGCGAACTGACCCTGCCCGTGGACGGAGACGAGGCCGCCGAACTCGACGCGCAATGCGAACTGGAAACCCCGGGCGCGCATGCCCATTGAGCGGCTGGGCGAGATCCATGCAGGATTATCGCGCCGCGCATGAAGGTCGGCCCCGGCGCAACGCGCGCCGGGGTTCGACCTGCGGTCAGGCCGATGCGTTCCGTTCTGACCTGACGGCCGGGCCGTGGACTTCACCGCCCGGTTGCCGCTTGGACACCGCCCGATTGAATGGCGCGCATGCACTGACGGGCAGGACGCTACCCAGTTGCAGGAGCACAGTGCCGACGCGGCCAATGTTTGATGCCGCAGCGGTCGAGGATTGTTCCCGCCGCCGCTTCACGGGCGCGCCGAATGCCGCAACCTTCTCGAACGCCGGCTGTGCGTGCGTGCCGGCTGCCTTCCCGTCAATGCGCGCCAGGCCCGTCACGTGGATGCGCGCGGCCGACGAACTGGCGCCAGATGCGCCATGTGCCGCCCTCGTCCCGGCACAGGAGGTTCACATAGGGCCCTTCCTGCCCGACGGTGCCGGCGGCGCCCGGCGGCGCCACCGCCAGGCGATAATGCGCGCGCACATAGACTGTGTCGCCGAGCAGTTCGGCCTCGGCAATGGCCACGCTGAACGCGGTCAGCCGGGCGCCGCCTTCCGCGCCGAGTTGCCGGGCGAGCTCGGCGCGAATCGCCGCGCGCCCCTCCGCGGGCGGGGCGTCCGGCATGAGTTGCAGCGCTTCGGGGTGATAGAGTTGGGCGACCGCTTCCCAGTCGTCGGCAAGCGCATGGTCCACATAGCGCTCGGGGATCGCCGCGATCTGCCGGCATTCGTGGGCCGGAAGCTGGCCTGCGAGCGCGTCTGCGAGGGCTGCCCCCGACTGCGCCGGAGAGCTGGTGGTTGCGTCGGGGTTTGTCGGCATTCTCCTCTCCTTCGTGATGGCGCGCACCGCCCGGGGGGGGGTGCGCAGGCGGTCTGGCCGCCTCAATGGGTGTGCTCGCCCGGGGTGTCGATGCCGCAGCGTTCGTCGAGGGCCGTGGCCTCGCCCTCTTCGACCGGCAGGGTCAGCCCGCCCTCGGCGGGGGCGCCGAGCAGGGTGGCGATCACCACCGCGGGCACGTCGCCGGGATTGTGGGCAGTGTGCACCTCGTTGCCCGGATCGACGATGCCGGTGCCGGGCGCCAGCCTTCGCGCGGTGCAGTCCTCGGCGAAAATGAAGTCGAGCTCCCCCTCGGCGAGACTGACCAGCACGGTGCCGGGATGGGTGTGCCAGGGAAAGACGGCGCCGGGCTGGATGGTGAACTCCATGACGGCGAGCATCGAGGCGTCGGGGATCTCCACCTCGTGCCGCGACAGGCCGTCCAGCTCCTGGGTCAGCTGTACCGACACCGCGCCCGCAAATGCGTGACGCTCGATCAGCGGCCGGGCGGTGATGGGCTCTGCCGCCGCGGCGGCGCCGAGCGCGAGCGCGGCGCCCAGGGTCGCCATCGAAGGGATCGGGCGGCGGAAACGGTGGTTTCGGGAAGCATGGGCCGGCATGGCAATCTCCTTTCGCGTTCAAGGGGTGGGCCTCAGCGGCGGGTGCCGCAGACGATCCGGTAGCTGCGCGGGACGGTGACGCCGAGGGCGTCGGCGAAGCCGTCGTGGAAGGCGGTGAAGTCGGCCTCGAACCGTGCCCGGCTTTCGGGGTCGAGCTTGCCGGCGAGCGCGCGGACGGGCCCGTAGCCCGCGACGAACTGGCGCCAGGCGGTCGCGCCGTCGGGCACGCGGTAGAAGGAGGTGCCGTCCTCGACGGTCAGCTCGAACGCCGTGCCCAGCAGCTCGTGCAGACGCTCGCGCCGCCCCCAGTCGAAGGGTGAGGGCGGCGGCGGGTCGTCGGGGGCGGGCATGTAGGACTTGATGATCCGGAACATCTCGAAGACGTTGCCATCCGGCGTCCAGACGGCGAGCACCAGCCGCCCGCCGGGCCGGCAGATGCGGGCAAGTTCCGCCGCCGCATCCTCGGGCCGCTGCGCGAACATGACGCCGAAGGTCGAGATGACGCGGTCGAAGGCGCGGTCGGGGAAGGGCAGCGCCTCGGCGTCGCCCTCGAGGAGGGCGATCCGGCGCCCCTCGGCCGCGGCGAGGTCTTGCGCGGCCCGCAGCATGTCGGAGGCGAAATCGACCGCGGTCACCTCGCCCCCCAGCGCCGCGAGCCGCCGCGCGGCCCAGCCGGTGCCGGTGGCCACGTCCAGGACCGGCGCGCCCGGCGACACCTCCAGCCGGTTCACGGCATGTTCGATGGCATCGAGGATGCCGCGGCTGATCTCGTCATAGGCCACGCCGCCGCTCGACCAGGCGGCCGCCGGGCCGGCATTGTGGGTGCGGATTGGGCGTTCCACGGTCTCCTGTGTTAGACTCATGCGTGATCTCCTTTGCTGGTGCGCCGCACAAGCGACGCGATGGCCCTATCCTCGCAAGGCGATGGGCGGCCGGACCAGTTCAG